>JALQVQ010000010.1 GCA_023260315.1 Burkholderiaceae bacterium | reverse complement strand
TTGAATAGCTTCAAATTCATGCAGCAGGCGATTGACTTTGAGATCCGCTGGCAAATTGAGCAAATTGAAGACGGTCACGCGATTCAACAGGCGACGGTTTTGTTTGACCCTGATACGGGCGAGACCCGCGCGATGCGAACCAAGGAAGACGCAGCGGACTACCGTTACTTCCCTGATCCTGACTTGCCGCCACTGGTCATCAGCCGTGAGTGGGTGGCGCGTGTCAGAAGTGAAATGGCGGAGTTACCCCGTGTGATGGCCGAACGCTTTGTGCGTGACTACGGATTGCCCGAATATGACGCAACCACGCTAACGCAATCACAAGCAATGGCGGCTTACTTTGAGGCCACGGCAAAGGCATCGGGGCAAGCGAAGTTGGCCAGTAACTGGATCATGGGGGAAGTCGCTCGCCGCCTGAATGCAGATGACGCTGGCTTTGATGCGATACCGGTCAGCAGTGCACAGCTGGCGGCACTCATTGGCCGTATTGTTGACAACACGATTTCCAACAATGCAGCCAAACAGGTGTTCGACGCGCTGTGGCAAGGCGAGGCCGATGTTGATGCCATCATCGACGCCAAAGGCCTCAAGCAAATGAACGATGCGGGTGCCCTAGAGGCGATTGTTGATGAGGTGTTGGCTGCCAATGCCGACAACATTGCGCAATATAAGGCGGGCAAGGACAAAGCCTTTAACGCCTTGGTCGGGCAGGTGATGAAGGCCAGTAAAGGTAAGGCCAACCCCGCTCAGGTGAACAGTGTGTTGAAGGCCAAGCTGGGTTAACCAATCACGCGTTGACGCCGTATCGCTCGCGATAGGCCGATACGCGCGCATGGTTCTCGGCAAAAGCGGGGTTGTCGGTTTGCTTGGATAAATAGCCGAGCAAGTCATCGAGTGTTGCAATCGCACAGACCTGCAACCCCACACGCTCACGCACGTACTGTACGGCGCTGTAGGGAACGTCTTTGAGGCTGCCATCGGGTTGCTGTTCGGTCGCCATCTCTTGTCGGTCCAGTGCGATGGCGACAGCGTGCGGCGTTGCGCCAGCGGCCTTGATCAGGGCGATCGACTCGCGTGCAGCGGTCCCCGCGCTCATGACGTCGTCAACAATCAGCACGCGGCCCTTCAGGGGCGCGCCGACCAACGAGCCGCCCTCGCCGTGATCTTTGGCCTCTTTGCGGTTGTATGCGAATGGCACATTTTTGCCGTTTCTTGCCAGCTCCATCGCAACAGCAGCGCCCAAGGGAATGCCTTTGTATGCGGGGCCAAAAATCATGTCAAACTCAATGCCACTGCTTAGTATTCGGTGTGCATAAAATTGAGCCAAGCGAGCCAGCTTGGCGCCATCGTCAAATAAGCCGGCGTTGAAGAAGTAGGGGCTCAACCGCCCCGCTTTTGTTTTGAATTCACCCAAGCGCAGGACACCTGCCTCAACTGAGAATGCAACGAATGATTGCGCCAAGTCACCATCAATGGCGGGTGTTGTTTGTTGTATCGAAACCATGACTCAATCCTTGTTCAAACTGACCAGCCTCAACCTCAATGGCATTCGCTCCGCCAGCAGGAAAGGCCTTGAAGCGTGGGTGGCAAACAGTGCCCCTGATTGTATGTGCGTGCAAGAGCTCAAGGCACAAGAGGCGGACATGGCGGGGTCGCTGGATGTGATTGCCGCCTTGCCCGGCTACTTCCATACGGCCCAGAAGAAGGGTTATTCAGGTGTTGGGATTTATACCAAGCGCACGCCGAGTGATGTGCGGGTGGGTTTTGGTAATGATGAGTTTGATGCCGAGGGCCGGTATGTCGAGTTGCGATTCGACACCCCGAAACGCAAGTTCAGCGTCATCAGCAGCTACTTCCCCAGCGGGTCTTCGGGGGATGAGCGCCAAAGCGCCAAGTTCCGCTTTTTGGATGCCATTACCCCCCACTTGGCTGACTTGGCGCAAACGCGTGAGTATGTGCTCTGTGGCGACCTCAATATTGCGCACCAGAATATCGACCTAAAAAACTGGAAGAGTAACCAGAAAAACAGCGGCTTTACACCCGAGGAGCGCGCCTGGATGACCGCTTTTCTGAGCAGCGGCATGGTGGATGTGTATCGCCATCTCCACCCCACAGAGACCGATGCTGCGTACACCTGGTGGAGTAACCGTGGCCAAGCCTGGGCCAAAAACGTTGGCTGGCGTTTGGACTATCACTTGGCGACGCCGGCGTTCGCTGCCTCAGCTCGCACATGTGAGGTGTTCAAGGCGGAGCGCTTCTCGGATCACGCGCCCTTGACCATCAACTATGCCTACGACCTCTGAGTCTGCTGATGTCATTGATAGAGCGCTGGCGCTTGGGGCGGCCTCGACGAATGCGTTCGAGCTTACGCCAGAGCCCTCGCGCATCAAGCGCTGGCTGATTGCTGCGCTCGTTTGCCACCTGTTGGTGGGTGGGTTGTTGGTGATTTGGCGCCCAGTGTGGTTTGTGCAATCGGGCACGACGGCCGGTGTAGCCGATGACAGGATCGAGGTCGAATTTGTCGAAGCGGCGCGCTTGGACCCACCCAAGGAAGCCCCGCCGGTGCCCGTCCCAGCCCCAGCGCCAATCCCACCGGCAAGGCCAACGAAGCCGGTGCCTGCACCCGTCCCTGAGGCGCCAGCACCCGTCGATGTGGTGGTGCAGAGCAAGCCTGTGGCAACGCCCCCTGCCGTCAGTGCGCCGGTGTCACCGCCTGCTGATGTGGCCTTGCAAAGACCTGCACCCCCTGCGGTTGCGGCTGATGCTGAGGCAGCGGCGGCTGAGGTTCAGGCTGCAGTTGCGCAGCCGATCCGAGCGCCGGTTTCAATTGCGGTAGCGACGACCTCGTGAAATAGATAGATCACGTCGATGTGCGAGAACTCTTCGAGTCCGGCAAGTGACTCAGCTCCGAAGTGGGTCGTATCGAGTTCGATCGTTGCCTCGACCGTGGCCCAATCGTCATCGGCTGCTTCGATTCGCCCGCCGCGAACCCAACCAATTGGTGTGATGTCAAACATTGTTCACCTCTTCGGGTCAGACTACGTAAATGGAATCGCCGGTACTCGGGTTTAGTCATCTGCAACTTTGTGTGCGTGATGTTCGTGCATCAGTTGACTGGTATTGCGCAGCACTCGGAATGGAAATCATGTCCGAGCACGGCGATGTGGTGGCGTTGCGGCATCGCGACGCTCGTCTCGTCATTGTGGTGTCGCCGGGTGAACCAGATGTCGCTCGTTCACCGATCGATCACGTGGCCTTTGCCGTGGCTGACGGACCGACGCTTGAAGCGTGGGCCGCGCATCTTCGATCGAGCGGCCTCGATGTGCCGGAAGTGGTTGATGAACTGGG
>JALQVQ010000280.1 GCA_023260315.1 Burkholderiaceae bacterium | reverse complement strand
TGTTGCTGTCCAGCTCCTCAAGCACAACCATCGGTAAAAAGATGTCGTGCTCCTCAAAGCGGAAGAGGCACAGCGGGTCATGCATCAGAACGTTGGTGTCGAGCACAAAGAGGCGCTGAACATCTGATTTTTTCGCCCGTTTGGGCCGCTTGGCCTCGGGCGCCCTCGGCGTCACTGCTGGCGACATGGGGGGCATTGACCCCTCTGCACGGATTGGCGCTGCACTGGCCGAGGTTACAGGTACCGTAACGGGTGGCTGTGCACGGGGTGTGGCTTTGGGGGAGGCTTTTGTCACTGTCTTGACATCGCGCAACTTGAAGGCTTGCGGAGCCGCCGCCTTAGGAGCGGATGCCAAGTAATTGTTGTCAAGGCGCGCCGCTTTTTTCGTGGGTATGGGTGGCAATGGCATGGCGTGATGCGTCCCTTAAGTCAGATTCTGGTTGAAAGTGGAGGCGAAAAAGAAAAAGCCGCCCGATGAACGGGGCGGCTTTTGGTGTTGGTTTAACGGACAGATCAACAAAGGCATGAAGACACTATACACAACCCGTGTGTCATTTGTGCGTCCGACAGCCAAGTGCCGATTCGGGATTTTCCCTAGCGTGATTTAGGCGACAGCTTCAGCCTTCTTCAGTGCTTTTACCGCTTTTAAAACCTCTTCAACGTGGCCGGGCACCTTGAGGCCACGCCACTCTTGCTTGAGTAAGCCGTCTGCGCCGATCAAAAAGGTGCTGCGCTCAATGCCTTTCACCTTCTTGCCGTACATGATCTTGTTTTTTACGACGCCAAACATGTGACACATTTTTTCCTCTGTGTCGGCGATCAACTCGAAGGGGAGTTCAAGCTTTTCTTTGAAATCGTCATGCGACTTCATGTTGTCACGGGACACGCCATAGACGGCTGCGCCAGCCTTCACAAAGTCTTTGTACTTGTCACGAAACTGCATCGCCTCGGTCGTGCAGCCGGGCGTGTTGTCCTTGGGGTAGAAATACAGAACGACCGTCTGACCGATGAGGGATTGGTTGGAAAGGCTTTCATTTCCTGTCGCCAGGGCTTCGAACTCGGGAAGTGGTTTGTTGACAACAACGGTCATCTGCGGTTCCTAATGTTAGCGTTTCGTAATAATTGAATGTCAGCGCCTCACCGCTTGTGGGGCCTAAGTAAGTGAATCAGGTGCTTGAGGGTCATGAGCGGACGGTCAAAAGAGGACTTTGGAACGCACCCGCACCCGGATCAGTCTGCTATTTTAACATGCCCTGTCTATTTAGTCTGCTTCACCATCGCCACGGCGTTCATGCAGTAGCGCAGACCGGTTGGCTGAGGGCCATCCGGGAACACATGCCCGAGGTGCGCATCGCAGGTATTACACAGCGCCTCGATCCGCGTCATCCCGTAGGAGTGGTCGGCCTTGTACGCGATCGCGTTGGCCTCAATCGGGTGTGTAAACGAGGGCCAGCCCGTACCGGAATCAAATTTCTCGGAACCATCAAATAGAGGACTGTCACAGCAGACGCAGTGATAAAGGCCTGGCTCGATTCGGTGGCACATGTCGCTGCTGAAGGGCCGTTCAGTTCCGTGCGCTCGCGTCACCTGATAGGCCTCCGGCGATAACTGATCAGCCCATTGCGCCGGCGTTTTTTCTACACGACGAGTGGGCGGGAGATTCCCCTTTTCTGCCAGCTCAAGGATGGTTGTCCAATTGAATTTCATTCGCTCTGTTCCCCAGGGTTGCCTAGAATGAGCGCCGCCATGACATGTCGGCCTTCTCCGGCTAGGACGTTGTATGTCCGGCACGCGGCGAGCGTGTCCATCGTCTCGACCCCAATTCCTCGCTCGATGAGACATTGGTAGAGACGCGGGTTGATGAATCGCTGGCTTAGGCCACTGCCAAAAAGCACGAGTTCTGGTTGGTATTGGCAAATTTGCTCAAAGTGCGCGGGCTGGATGTCGTCGGTCGTTTGACACGGCCAGCTGTCGTTTTCACCTTTGGCGCCGATCAAAACGCTTCGGTTGATCTCGACACCGTCAATCGTGATCCACCCTGGCCCGGCGGCTTGAATGGCCTGCGGCGCAGCTTGATCGGGTTGCAGTTTCATTTTGCTGGTTTTGTTTGAGTTCTTGAGCGAGAAAACGCCTGAAAGTATGGTGAAATTATAGGTTTTCTAGACCTTTCGCTTGAACTTAAGGGGTAAATCCCTTTTATTTCTGACCTCATCTTAAAAAAATCAACCCACAACGAAGGCGCAGCCATGCCCGTCCAGTTCATCCGCAAATCCGCAAAGCTCGACAACGTTTGCTACGACATTCGTGGCCCTGTTTTAGACAAGGCGCGAGCGATGGAGGAGGAGGGGCAAAAAATCATCAAGCTCAACATCGGTAATTTGGCCGTTTTTGGGCTTGAGCCGCCCGATGAAATTGTGCAAGACATGATCCGGAATCTGCCTCAGGCCGCGGGCTACACCGACAGTAAGGGTCTTTTTGCGCCGCGTAAATCAGTGGTGCACTACACGCAGGAAAAAAACATCGCGGGCGTTTCTGTTGATGACGTTTATCTGGGCAACGGCGCCAGCGAGCTCATCACCATGAGCATGAACGCCTTGTTGAACCAAGGCGATGAAATTTTGGTACCGGCACCAGACTACCCCTTGTGGACAGCGTCGGTATCGCTGTCTGGTGGCACGCCCGTTCATTACATGTGCGATGAGCAGGCCGATTGGGCGCCAAGCATTGAGGATATTGCCAGCAAGATCACCCCGCGGACCAAGGGCATCGTGATCATCAACCCCAACAACCCGACGGGCGCGCTTTACGGCGACGATGTGTTGTTGGCCGTGATTGCCCTCGCACGTACGCATGGCCTCATCATTTTTGCCGATGAGATTTACGACAAAACACTGTTTGATGGCAACACCCACACCTCGATCGCCTCGTTGGCTGAGGACGTGTTGTTTGTGACGTTCAACGGCCTTTCCAAAAATTACCGATCTTGTGGTTACCGCGCGGGCTGGATGGTCGTCTCTGGCGCAAAGGCTGGGGCACGTGATTACATCGAAGGCTTGAACATGCTGGCCTCCATGCGGCTGTGCGCCAATACGCCAGGCCAATTGGCGATTCAAACCGCGTTGGGTGGCTATCAAAGCATTCAGGACTTGATTGCGCCCACCGGTCGACTTTGCCGCCAGCGGGATTTGGCTTATCAGATGCTGAGTGACATACCCGGCGTCAGTGTGGTGAAACCCAAGGCAGCGCTCTACATGTTCCCGCGGCTTGATCCCGAGGTGTACCCCATTGTCGATGACCAGCAATTCGCCTATGACTTGCTGGCACAAGAGAAAGTTTTGATTGTTCAAGGCAGTGGCTTCAACTACCCCACGCCCGATCATTTCCGCTTGGTCTTTTTGCCGAATGTGGACGACTTGTCGGAGGCGATCGGCCGGATCGCCCGCTACTTGGCGTCGATTCGCCGGTGAGGTGAGCGATTGCCGATGGATTTTTGGTTTTTATTTCAGCGATTTCTATGACTACTTCTGTTTCCAATGTCGCAATTGATGCGAACATCCGTTCCACTCTGCGCCTCGGTCTGCTTGGCGTCGGTAACGTCGGACAGGGCGTCATCGACGTGTTGACACGCAATGGTGGTGAGATCGAGCGGCGCGCCGGCCAAGCCATTCGTGTGGTCGCAGCGAGTCGCCGTAACATCGATGCGCTCCAGGCGTTGGCAGATGCGGGGATCCGTGTCAGTGCCGACCCGAGTCGCGTTGTGCAGGACCCAGAGGTCGATGTCGTTGTTGAGTTGATCGGTGGCACCAGCCTCGCGAAAGCGCTGGTTTTAGAGGCGATTGCCTGCGGCAAGCACGTTGTAACAGCCAACAAGGCGCTGTTGGCAGAGCACGGGACAGAGATATTTGCGGCCGCAGAGAGAGCTGGCGTGATCGTCGCATTTGAGGCGG
>JALQVQ010000251.1 GCA_023260315.1 Burkholderiaceae bacterium | reverse complement strand
AAAACGCCAATCGCAGCGCCGACCATGGCGCCAGCAGTACCACCCAAGAAACCCGCAATGATGAATGTTGATGCATTCGTCTTGTCGATACCCATGCCGCACAGTTGCGCCGCAACCGGTTGTTGGGCGACTGCTCGCGTGGCGAGCCCCAGGCGCGTTCGTTTGAGTAACAGGTTGAGCAAGACCATAGCGATTGCACCCAACGCAAAAACGAACATCAAATCGCCGCGAATATACAGATCACCTAATTCAAGCCCAATATCCGTCAACATGGCCGGGTAGTTTTGCGGCATACCTTGCGTCAGATGGGACATTAATTCTTCAATGACCAGCAACATCCCAACCGTCGACATGAGCGTTGCCAACGGGCTTTTAATTGGGATGAAGCGGAAGCAGACAAAGTAAATCAGCGCACCGAGGAGTCCACCAGCGAAAGCTGAAAACAGATAAACCAGTGGTGTTGACACTAATTCGATTACTAACAGGCTTAGGTACGCTGCTCCAATTGATGCGGCTGCGTAGGCCAGGTTAATTTTGTGCATCACCCCAAAAATCAGGGTGAAACCAATTCCAATTAGTGCGTAAGTGGTGCCGAACATCACGCCGTCAATCCATGACTGCGTGAGGTCAAGCCAATCTGTGGCAGTCACGTGTGAGCTCCTCGGTTGCGCGTCATTTATTGAGCTGGCGTGTGGAGCACGGCCCAGTCATTCCCTTTGGCTTGCACAAATAAGAAGGGCTTCACGGCCTCGCGGTCGTTGGTGCGACCCACTTTGCCCAAGAGCCCCTCGGTTTGTTGCATAGCGGCAAGGCCTTGACGCATCTTTTCGCGATCCTCGGTCAAGGTATCGGGACGGCCCATGATCTTTTGCTTCTCGATCAATGCTTTCAGCGTGAAGATGTTTTCATACGCGGCCGCATTGTGAAGATCCATGTTGTATTTCGGGTTGATCTTCTGAATCGCTGCAGCGGCTTCCTTGGCCGCATCAGTGACGGGTGCAAAGGCGGTTGGGATCGTTAAACCCTGTGCCTGTGCGCCGCAACCAGTCAGTGTTTCCATGCTGGACGAAGAGGTCAATCCGATGATCATCTTTGGACGGACGTTTTGTCGGGCCATTTCCTTCAACACACCGCAGGTTGTGAAGGGGTGAGCGGAGATCGCCACGACATCTGCCTTTGCGCGCTTCATTTCGCGCACTTGGTTCGAGAAGTTGATGTCATTGAGCAGCCATTCGCTGGCGCCAAGCACCTGTAAGTTGTTCGCTGCCGCATTTTTCTCGATGACTTTGTAGGTGAAGTTGCTGTGTGCAAAATCCTTTTCAACTCCACCCCAGAATGTTTTCAATTCGGGGCGTGCCACTTTGATCCACTCGAACAGGGATTTGTACATGTTCGCTTCGTTTGGCACGTTGCGGAAGGACCACTCTGAGATCGACGCCAAGCCACCTTTAGCGGCGACGTCTGTGTAAAGCGGAAACTGGATACCAGAATCAGACGAGTCGCCCGCCTTCTTTTGCAAAATGCCAAATGCAGGCTCTGCCACGTTAGAGCAGGTTGGTCCGACCGCCACGATGGAGTCATTCAACGAAGCGATGCGACGAAGTGCGTTGATGCCCTCTTCAGCATTGCAGCGGTCGTCGAGATACTCAATCGCCAACTGGGCTTTGGTGCCATCGCCGAGTGTGACGCCACCGTTCTTGTTGATGATGTTTGCGGCGGCTTGCATTGCGGCTTCGCTTTGCTGGCCGAAGATGCCGACCACGCCACTTTTCGCGCCGAAGCCATAGATTTTCAGTGTCTTCTCAGCAGCGATCGCGCTACCGCACAGCGCCAATGTTGCCGCAGTTAATGCGGTTGCGGTTTGTCGAATAGTAAATGCCATGCTTGTCTCCTTTTTGAAAGTTGATGGACAGGCAGACTTTCGCGCAATGGGTACGACCTTGACAATTTCAATTCGATTCACACTGTGTTGCGCGAGATGCAACCCGCGGCTTGCGAAAAATGCAATTCAGGTTTTGGAGAATTCGAATGCATTGCTGATATGTCAACCTCAGAATGAAAGCCATTCATATGGGAGACAACATGCGTGATGAGATGACAAATGAGACCACTGCGACATCACAAGCGGGGCCGCTTGAAGGGCTGCTTGTCGTAGCCCTTGAGCAAGCGGTTGCCGCACCTTACTGCAGCAGTCGCCTGGCGGATGCAGGTGCGCGTGTCATCAAGATTGAGCGCGAGGAGGGCGACTTTGCACGTGGCTACGATCGCGCCGTTTACGGAGAATCTTCCTACTGGGTGTGGATCAATCGTGGCAAGGAGTCAATCGCGCTGAACCTCAAAGAGGCAGCGGATTTGTCGCTCTTGCGCCGTATCCTTGAGACTGCCGATGTTTTCATCCAAAACTTGGCGCCGGGCGCGACTGAGCGACTTGGCATTGGTTCTGATGCCCTGCGCGCGGCTTATCCCAAGCTCATCACCTGCGACATCAATGGCTATGGAGACTCAGGTGAGTTGATGGGGCTGAAGGCGTATGACTTGCTGGTACAAGCGGAAAGTGGCTTGGTGTCAGTGAGTGGTGCGCCTGGCGAGTGGGGGCGGATTGGTGTGTCAATCTGTGACATCACCGCAGGCATGAACGCCCTCATCGGTATCCAGCAAGCACTGCTGCAAAGGGCACGGACAGGTGTGGGCTCTGCCGTTAAGGTCTCGCTTTTTGGTTCTGCTGCTGAGCTGATGGCCGTGCCTTATTTGCAGGCTCGATATGGCAACAAAGCGCCCGAACGCGTGGGGTTGAAACATCCCAGTATTGCGCCCTACGGCGGGTTCACGAGTGCAGATGGACATGACATAGTGATCTCGATTCAGAACGAGCGCGAGTGGTCCGCCTTCTGCCGGATCGTATTGAAGCAAGCGGAGCTGCCGCAGGACCCGCGTTGCCAGAACAATGCGGCGCGCGTGGCGCATCGCGAGTACGTTGACGGTGTCGTCGCCGATGTATTTCGTCAGTTGCCTGCCAACGTGCTGATTGACCGTCTGACAGAAGCGCAGACCGCCTACTGGAACCACACGCCGCTGCTGCTGGTCACGCCCCAGGCGGCCAACCGCACCATCGGCCAGGGCGGCTTCCAGGAGATGGAGCAGATGCGTCTGTTCGCGGATTGTGTGTGTTATCAGGAAGAAGTGCGCGATCCTTCACGCATTCCCGAGGTGCTGAACCGCGTCATCATGCAGGCCTGGCGCAACTCGGCGCCCGCGCAGATGAACATCCCGCGCGACATGTGGACCCAGGTCATCGACGTC
>JALQVQ010000179.1 GCA_023260315.1 Burkholderiaceae bacterium | reverse complement strand
AGGCGGTCGCCTCGATATTGACCGCGCGCCGCTGGCGTCGCCTCCGGCTCGACGACATTGCTCGGCTGACCGTGTCCATCGCCAAGCTTCGCCCGTTCCTGATCGCCGAGGATTGGCGCCCCACGCTGATCGACGGCCGCGCCGACCTGAAGCCGCTGGTCGCACCCAGGCGCGAGCAGATGGAGCTGTTCGCCTGAGGCGTGTGCGATCGACTCGCAAGTGAAACCACTCTCCCGCACCGCCGCACAACACGGCTTGCTCGCCGAACAGGTCGGTTTCGGTCTCTTCTTTGAAGTTGGTTTCGATGATGCCAGCCTTACCGCCACCGTTTGCCATTGCGTAGCTCAATGCCAAATCACGGGCTTTGCCTGACTTATCCTGGTGCACCGCTACCAAGTGTGGCACGCCGCCACCTTGTGTGTAGGTGTTGCGCACAGTGTGGCCGGGTGCCTTGGGCGCAACCATCCAAACGTCCAAGTCGGCACGGGGAACCACCTGGTTGTAGTGCACGTTAAAGCCGTGCGCGAACGCGAGTGAAGCGCCTTGCTTGATGTTGGGTTCAACGTTGTTGCGGTAGACATCACCGATTTGCTCATCGGGCAACAAAATCATGACGACATCGCCAGCGGCAACCGCGTCGTTGACTTCCATCACGTTCAAACCGGCTTTACCAACCTTGTCCCAAGACGCGCCACCTTTGCGCAAACCAACAACGACCTTTACGCCACTGTCGTTCAAGTTTTGGGCGTGTGCGTGACCTTGGCTACCGTAGCCAATGATGGCAACTGTTTTGCCTTTAATCAGGCTCAAATCGCAGTCTTTGTCGTAAAACACTTTCATGATGGGAAGTCCTCTGTAAAAAATCGAACAATCGTTGAGTTTAAATCCAACGAAGGTTTAGGCCCTCGTTGGGTGTCGTTTAGGCGCGCAATATTCTCTCACCACGGCCAATGCCACAGGCACCGGTGCGCACCGTTTCCAAAATTGAAGTGGGATCAAGCGCTTGCAAAAATGCATCGCATTTGGCCTGATCACCCGTCAACTCAAGGGTGTAACTGCGGTCGGTAACGTCAATGATGCGACCGCGGAAAATGTCCGCCATGCGCTTCATTTCTTCGCGCTCTTTACCAACCGCCCGAACTTTTACCAACATCAGCTCACGCTCGGTGTACGCACCTTCCGTGAGGTCAACCACTTTGACAACTTCGATGAGTCGGTTCAGGTGTTTGGTGATTTGTTCAATCACGTCATCAGAGCCATTCGTTTGAATGGTCATACGAGACAAACTGGGGTCTTCTGTTGGCGCGACTGTGAGTGATTCAATGTTGTATCCACGGGCCGAAAACAGACCCACGACACGTGACAATGCACCCGGTTCGTTCTCGAGGAGAACAGCGATGATGTGTTTCATTTAATGCAGCCTCTTTTCGCCGCCCTCCCCCAAACACGGTAATGCTTGGGCTTGACAGGCAATAGATTCTTTAAAAATCGAGCGCGCTCAGCGCGCCCGCTGTTTGGTTGACGTCTCGTTAGAGGTCCTCAGAGCCGAGCAACATTTCAGTGATGCCCTTACCGGCCTGCACCATTGGGAAGACGTTCTCCGTTGGATCGGTACGGAAGTCCATGAAGACCGTGCGATCCTTCAACTTGCGCGCCTCATGCAATGCGCCTTCAACGTCTTGTGGACGTTCGATGAGCATGCCGACGTGCCCGTAGGACTCCGCCAATTTCACAAAGTTGGGTAGAGCGTCCATGTAGCTGCTGCTGTAGCGACCGGCGTACTCAACCTCTTGCCACTGCCGCACCATACCGAGGTAACGGTTGTTGAGCGACAAAACCTTGATCGGCGTGTTGTATTGCAAACAGGTCGACAGCTCTTGGATACACATTTGTACCGAGCCCTCGCCGGTCACGCAATAGACCTCAGATTCAGGCTTGGCCAACTTAATGCCCATCGCGTAGGGGATACCCACGCCCATCGTGCCTAAACCACCTGAGTTGATCCAGCGCCGAGGCTTGTCAAAGCCGTAATACTGGGCCGCCCACATCTGGTGTTGCCCGACGTCAGACGTCACGTAAGCGTCGGCATCTTTGGTCATCTCCCAAAGAGTCTGAATGACTTTCTGTGGCTTGATGACATCTTGGTTCTTGTCATCGTAGGCCAAGCAGTTGCGTGCACGCCAGCCTTCAATGGTCGTCCACCAGGCATCCAAGTCTTTGGGATCGGCGCGCTGGGTTGACTCTTTGATCATATTAATCAACTCACGCAGAACGTCTTTGCAGTCACCCACGATTGGGATGTCAACTTTGACGCGCTTCGAGATGCTGCTGGGGTCCACATCCACGTGGATGATCTTCCGTTCGTTTTGGGCAAAGTGCTTCGGATTGCCGATCACACGGTCATCAAAACGCGCGCCAACGGCCAACAAGACGTCGCAGTTTTGCATGGTGTTGTTGGCCTCGATGGTGCCGTGCATTCCCAGCATGCCGAGGAAGCGCTTGTCGCTCGCGGGGAACGCGCCCAGACCCATCAAGGTATTGGTGACGGGGTAGCCGAGCAAGTCGACCAGCTCGCGCAATTCAGCCACGGCATCGCCCAACAACACGCCACCGCCGGTGTAGATGTATGGGCGCTTTGCGGTCAACAGCAGCTGCAACGCTTTGCGAATTTGACCACCATGACCCTTGCGAACTGGGTTGTAGGAGCGCATTTCGACGCTCTCGGGGTAACCGGTGTACGGCACGCGCTTGAAGGACACGTCTTTCGGAATATCAACCACGACGGGCCCAGGGCGGCCTGATCGGGCAATGTGAAAGGCCTTCTTCATGGTCATCGCGAGCTCAGACGCGTCTTTGACCAAAAAGTTGTGCTTCACGATCGGCCGGGTAATGCCCACGGTGTCACATTCTTGGAAGGCATCCAAACCGATCGCCGCTGTTGGCACCTGCCCAGTCACGATGACCATAGGGATGCTGTCCATGTACGCCGTTGCGATACCGGTGATCGCGTTGGTTACGCCTGGACCGCTGGTAACCAGGGCGACGCCGACCTCTCCCGTTGCGCGCGCGAAACCATCCGCCGCGTGGACTGCGGCTTGTTCGTGGCGCACCAGAACGTGCTGAATCGTATTTTGTTTGTAAAGCGCGTCGTAGATGTACAGAACAGCACCGCCGGGATAACCCCAAACCTGCTGGACACCTTCGGCTTGTAGTGCTTTGACGAGGATTTCCGCGCCCATTAACTCGGGTGCGTTTGCGGCCGATGCGGCCAATGAGGCAGAGGCATTCTCTGCAGAATTAATTTTCATGATGAACCTTTGAGATTTTCTCTAACGAAAAACCGTGGGTGCCGCTTCCGAAACTCTTTTGGAGCCAGGTTACGACTTGAGACAACAACCATTGAGCGGCATTTGTATCGGCCACCGCGACTGTCATCCGTTTGCAAGTAATCAGTGCAGCCAGAATTATTACACCATTTCAGGGGTTTTACGGGGATACCCGTAGAACCCATCTGAAAAGCGTGCGACTAATGCGACAATCACGCCCATGAATTTGCCTCACGCCCTCCCCAGTCTGAGACGTCGAATGGCCGCTTGGCTGTATGAAGGCATGTTGCTGTTCGGTGTCGTTTTCGTGATTGGTTACGTCTTCAGCGTGGTGACCAACACCCGGCATGCGCTTGACCATCGGCTCGGACAACAAGTCGCCGTATTCATCGGCCTTGCGGTTTATTTCGTCTGGCAATGGTGCCGAAGCGGCCAAACTCTGGCCATGAAAACGTGGCACATCAAAGTGGTCAGCGCTGATGGGGTTTCACCCATCCGACCGGCCCAAGCGGTGGTGCGGTACTTGCTGACGTACGTTTGGTTTGTCCCAGGGCTCGTCCTTGCCAAATCCCTGCAAATGGGTACGACGGGTACGGTTTGGACGGTTTTGGGTTGGGTGGCTATTTGGGCGATGCTCAGCAAATTGCCGGTCAGCAAGCAGTTTGTCCACGATCGGATCGCCAAAACCGCGCTGATCAGCGTGGAACCGAAAGCGCGCTGAGCATGCAAACACAACACACCAAACCCGCACGCGGCCTTAAGCGGGTCATTAACGCCTGGGGCTACTCTATTCAAGGGCTGCGGGCGGGCCTCTCAGAGCCCGCGTTTTTGGAAGAAACGCTGTTAGCCTGCATCATGATCCCCGCTGCTTTTTGGTTGGGTCAGACGTGGCTCGAGGTCAGTCTGCTCGTTGCGGTTGTCGTGCTTGTTTTGGTGACGGAACTGCTCAACACGGGCATCGAAGCAGCCATTGACCGGATCAGCCTGGACCACCATCCGCTCTCAAAGCGTGCCAAGGATGTGGGTAGCGCCGCTGTCATGCTCGCGCTGCTGCTGTGCGGGGGCATTTGGGCTGCCGCCTTGTTCAACCGTTTTGCCTAACGAACAGGGCTCACCCTTGTCTGTCCCGACTTTTTCCCTTGCGGTTTATTGTGGCTCACGCGATGGTGATGACCCGTCATTTTTAGCGGCTGCGCAAGCGACCGGCCATTGGATCGGCACCCACGGTGGACAGCTTGTTTACGGCGGTGGTAACAGCGGTTTGATGGGGTGCACCGCGCGCGCCTGCCAGGCGGCAGGCGGGCGGGTTTTAGGCGTCATGCCACAAGCCCTGGTTGACCGGGAGGTTGCCAACCTTGCTTGCGATGAACTCATCGTTGTTCAAACCATGCACGAGCGCAAGCAAATCATGGCAGAGCGTGCAGACGCGTTTGTGGCGCTCCCGGGGGGGATTGGTACCTTCGAGGAGTTGTTTGAGATTTGGACTTGGCGCCAGTTGGGCTACCACAACAAACCCATTGGGGTCTTAAACGCTGCAGGCTACTACGACACCTTGCTCGCGTTCATTGATCAATCGGTTGAGCACCAATTTATGGACAGTCGACAAATGGCCCTGTTGGAAACCGACGCCGATCACCAATACCGCTCTCGAAGGGCTCTATATGTCGAACGGCATGTATTGCACCCAATGCGAGGCCGAAGGGTTCCGCAAAATCACCTACTACCCCGACCGTCCAGACGTCATGGCCCCGTTCACCGTTCGGATCGAAAGCGATCTGCCCGTGTTGCTGTCTAACGGCAACCCGATGGGCGCAGGTGATGGATGGGCGGAATGGTCGGACCCATGGCCAAAGCCTGCCTATCTCTTTGCCTTAGTCGCTGGCGATTTGGTAAACCACAACGGCGACTTCACCACCAAATCGGGCCGCCATGTTGACCTGAACATTTGGGTGCGCCCATCTGATATCGGCAAATGCGCCTTCGGCATGGGTGCCCTGCAACGGTCGATGAAATGGGACGAAGATGTCTATGGCCGCGAATAC
>JALQVQ010000116.1 GCA_023260315.1 Burkholderiaceae bacterium | reverse complement strand
ATCCCGGTGATCGGCCGCAGTGCGCTGCGCAACCTGTGGATCAACGCCGGCCACGGCACGCTGGGCTGGACCCATGGCGCCGGCTCGGGCCGCGCGCTCGCCGAGCTGATGAGCGGCAGGGTACTCGCCGTGAAACTCACGACGATGTCAAAATCACCCAGGAGGTCGGGAAGATCGGCCAAGAGCATTGTGCTGGCGCCGAATTGCTCGGCGAGTGCTTCACCTCGGGCCGCTGTTCTGTTGGCGATGACCATTGATTTCGGTTGTTTCGCGGCGAAATGCGTGGCGGCCAATTCGATCATTTCACCCGCACCGACAAACAGGATGCTGACATCCTTTAAGTCTTCAAAAAGCTGCCCAGCGAGCCGCGTCGCTGCCGCTGTCATGCTGATGGAGTGTGCGCCGATCTCTGTGGTGGTGCGAACCTCTTTCGCGACCGCGAAGGAGCGTTGAAAAAGCTGATGCAGCGTTGTACCCAAGGTGCCTGCCGACTCCGCGGCGCGAACGGCATCTTTCATCTGTCCGAGGATTTGAGCCTCACCCAAAACCATGCTGTCCAGCCCAGACGCAACCCTGAAAGCGTGACGCGCCGCCTCGTTGTCATGCCATGTGTAGACATGTTGGGCAAGAGACTCAGGGGGGAGGCCGCCCGTTTGCGCCAACCAGGCCAGCGTGCGTTGTACCGTCTCGGCATCGCCAGCGCTGTAAATTTCCGTGCGGTTACAGGTCGAGATCAGCGTTGCCTCGGAAATACCGTCCACAGCGTCAAGTAACCGACGCACGGTCGGCGCCAGTTGGTCGGTGGCCACAGCAAAGCGACCACGCACATCCAAGGGCGCCGTTTCATGATTGATGCCAAGGGCCCAGACGGTCATAGCCGTGATTATAAAATCAGGTGCTATTAACGGAGAGACCTTGTGGATGCTTTATTCCTGTGGTTCTGGCATGTCATCAATTTCTTGTTGCCATCATTGGGGCTGGCGACCTTGATGTTTTTCGTGTTGCGTGTCCGCGGCAGCGCGCTCGCCCGCACACAACCGCGCCGCGTGTGGGGCTCCCTGCTGTTGGCGAATTTTGCGATCAGTATCGTGGGTGTCGCTGTCACCGGTTTAGACGGCGCGATGCTCACATACGGTGCCATGGTGTTGGTCTCAGGCGTCGTTAGCGCATCATTTGCCAAGCGCTGATGCCGAGGCTAGCCCTGCCGATGAGGGGAGTTCTCACCTGTAACCGATTGATTTAAATAACAAAAAATACGAAGTAGTGTATTTTTGGCTGTTTCACGGCAAAGCCTTACCTCCAGAAAGGTGGGGCTGGGGTTGCGATAATGCTCGTCTGTCCCCAAAACGGCCAGGCCGTGACCTGAAATTGCCCTAATGAACGCATCAATTCCCAAAGAGCTACTGACGGCGACCGCCACTGAAATGCCGCGGCTGCGTGAGATCCCCTACAACTACACCTCGTTCTCTGACCATGAGATTGTGGTTCGTTTGTTGGGCGAAGAAGCCTGGGAGACCCTCAATCAGCTGCGTCAAGAGCGTCGCACTGGGCGCTCCGCACGAATGCTTTACGAGGTGCTGGGTGACATGTGGGTGGTTCAGCGTAACCCCTATCTCCAGGATGATTTGTTGGGAAACCCCCAGCGCCGCCGCGCGTTGGTGGATGCCCTGCGTCATCGGATGGACGAGATCCAGCGCCGACGAACCCCCAGCGAAGATGCCCAACGGGATCATTTGGTGCAGGTGCTCATGTCGTCCGCGTCCGAGGCGATTGGCCGTTTTTCTGATGCCTTTGACGAAATGGCGAAGCTGCGTAGCCGCGTGGCACGTAAGTTCAAAAAATACACGGCCAAAGATAACGTCAAGTTCGACGGCTTGTCTCGCGTCAGCCACGTCACCGACGCAACAGATTGGCGCATCGAATACCCATTCGTCGTCTTAACGCCCGATTCAGAAGCGGAAATGGCCGCGTTGGTGCGAACCAGCATTGAATTGGGCTTGACGATCATCCCCCGCGGGGGCGGCACCGGTTACACCGGCGGGGCCATACCGCTGACGTGGAAGTCCGTGGTGATCAACACCGAAAAACTCGAAGCCATGACGGAGGTGGAGACTTTCAACGCACCGGGGCTTGCCGAACCCATTGCGACCGTTTGGACCGAGGCGGGCGTCGTTACGCAGCGCGTGGCGGATGCGGCCGAGCGCGCCGGGTTTGTTTTCGCTGTCGACCCAACCTCCGCGGAAGCGTCGTGCATCGGCGGCAACATTGCGATGAATGCCGGTGGGAAAAAAGCCGTTTTATGGGGAACGGCGCTGGACAATTTGGTGTCTTGGCGCATGGTGACGCCGCAGGCCCAGTGGTTAGAGGTGACGCGTATTGGCCATAACCTAGGCAAGATTCATGACGCCGAATTGGCCGTCTTTGAACTGGCCTATTTTGAAGCAGATGGCCGCACCCCCATCCGAACCGAGCGCTTGGAGATACCCGGCGGCGCCTTCCGAAAGGCAGGCCTCGGCAAGGACGTCACCGACAAATTCCTGTCGGGTTTGCCCGGCATTCAAAAGGAGGGTTGTGACGGCCTGATCACCAGCGCGCGTTGGGTTGTGCATCGGATGCCAGCCCATACGCGAACCGTTTGTTTGGAGTTTTTTGGCAGCGCCAAAGACGCGGTCCCAAGCATTGTCGATATCAAAGCGTTCATGTTTGCGGAGCAAAAACGCAGCGGAACATTGCTTGCGGGTCTTGAGCACCTCGATGATCGCTACTTGCGTGCTGTCGGTTATGCCACCAAGAGCAAGCGTGGCGGCGCGGGTGTGCCAAAGATGGTGTTGATCGGCGACATTGTCGGCGACGATGAAGACGCTGTCGCGAAGGCTTCATCTGAGGTTGTGCGTCTGGCGAATGGCCGCCATGGTGAAGGCTTTGTCGCCATCAGTCCCGATGCACGTAAGAAATTTTGGCTGGATCGCAAGCGCACTGCTGCCATCAGCAAGCACACGAACGCCTTCAAAATCAATGAAGACGTGGTCATCCCGTTAGAGCGGATGGGCGAGTACACGGAAGGCATCGAGCGCATCAACATCGAGCTGTCTTTGCGTAACAAGCTGGCACTGTGCGACGCATTGGACGCGTTCATGCGTCAGCCCGTCCTACCGCTTGCCAAAACCGATGACACGGCGGAGTTCACAGCGGCGGAGCTGTTGGACGACCGTGTCGCCGAAGCTTTAAATGCGGTTGCAACCGTGCGTCAACAATGGCAGATGTGGTTGGATGAGCTGGATACCCATTTCCCGCAACTCCAAGACCACAGCCTCCGCGCCAGTTGGAAAATACAGCTGCAAGCGCCGCTCAAGGCGATCTTCATTGGTGACGCGTTCGCGCCGATTGTCAAAGAAATTAACGCCATTCACCAACGCGTCTTAAAGGGCCGTGTTTGGGTCGCTTTGCACATGCACGCTGGCGACGGCAATGTACATACCAACATTCCCGTTAACAGCGATGACTACGATATGTTGCAAGCCGCGCATGGTGCGGTGGTGCGGATCATGGCGCTTGCGCGCTCGTTGGACGGGGTGATTTCAGGCGAGCACGGCATTGGCATCACCAAGCTTGCATTCTTGACCGATGAGGAATTGGCGCCCTTCGCCAACTACAAACAGAAAGTTGATCCGAACGGCCACTTCAACAAGGGCAAGTTACTTCGCACCAGCGTGATGCCAGCGGGGACGTCGATGTCCGCCGACATTCATGCGGCTGACCTGACGCACGCCTACACGCCCAGTTTTGGGTTGATGGGCCATGAGTCGCTGATCATGCAACAGAGCGATATTGGCGCGATCTCAAGCAGCGTGAAAGATTGTTTACGGTGTGGCAAGTGCAAGCCGGTCTGCGCCACCCACGTGCCACGTGCTAATTTGCTGTACAGCCCCCGCAACAAAAT
Source organism: Burkholderiaceae bacterium (assembly GCA_023260315.1). Lineage (GTDB taxonomy): Bacteria > Pseudomonadota > Gammaproteobacteria > Burkholderiales > Burkholderiaceae_C > RS62. The sequence goes on along the minus strand of JALQVQ010000116.1, from coordinate 8,778 downwards.
TTTGGCGACCTCGTTGTTGGTTGAGGCGTTCCTTTATGAGGAGCAAACGCGTCGCGGTATTTCAATTGCGCATTGGGAAGAATTTGAAGACGTGGCCGACCATTGCACGGTTTGTCACAAATGCCTGAGCCCGTGTCCAGTCGATATCGACTTTGGCGATGTCTCCATGAACATGCGTAACCTGTTGCGAAAAATGGGTAAAAAGAGCTTCCGCCCTGGTAACGCAGCTGCCATGTTCATGCTCAATGCCACCAATCCGCAAACCATCAAAATGGCGCGGACACTCATGGTATCGGTGGGAATGCGTGCGCAGCGTTGGGCTAACGACGTGCTGAAGCTCGTGGCGCGTAAACAAACGGCGGCGCCACCTGCGACGGTCGGGCCCGCACCCATCAAAGAGCAGGTGATTCACTTCATCAATAAGAAGCTGCCCGGTGGGTTGCCAAAGCGAACCGCGAGAGCGCTGCTGGACATTGAGGATGCCAATTACGTTCCCATCATCCGCAACCCGCAGGCCACGACCAGCGAAACCGAAGCGGTGTTTTACTTCCCTGGGTGCGGCTCTGAGCGCCTTTTCAGCCAAGTGGGCTTGGCGACTCAGGCGATGCTTTGGCACGCTGGCGTGCAAACCGTGCTGCCCCCCGGTTATCTTTGCTGTGGCTATCCGCAGCGAGGCAGCGGCCAGTTCGACAAGGCAGAAAAGATCATCACCGACAACCGCGTGTTGTTCCATCGCGTTGCCAACACGCTGAACTATCTTGACATCAAGACGGTCGTGGTGAGTTGTGGCACCTGCTATGACCAGCTGCAAGGTTACGAGTTTGATCGTATCTTCCCGGGTTGTCGGATCATTGACATTCACGAGTACTTGCTTGAGAAGGGCATCACACTGGGCGGTGGCGGTGCGTACCTGTATCACGACCCTTGCCATTCACCCATGAAGTTACAAGACCCAATGAAGACGGTCAAAGCCTTGGTGGGCGACCAAGTGATCAAGAGTGATCGCTGTTGCGGGGAGTCCGGCACCTTGGGTGTGACGCGCCCTGATATTTCGACACAAGTGCGATTCCGTAAGGAAGCAGAGTTGGTGAAGAACGCGCAGCAGTTGTCGGCGATGGTGGGGGACCACGGGAGCAAAAATGCCAAGGTCAATACAAAGATTTTGACCTCGTGCCCCAGCTGCCTTCAGGGACTGACGCGTTTTGGTGATGACTTGCAAAATGGCTTGCTTGAGGCGGACTACATCGTCGTTGAAATGGCCAATCAAATCCTGGGTGAGAACTGGATGCCTGAATACGTTGCAAAAGCCAACCAGGGTGGCATCGAGCGGGTTTTGGTGTAAGCATGTCCTGCGTTTTGTGTGACAGCGATGGGGGTGAGCTTGTTTGGCAAGATGGGCACTGCCGTGTCATCGTGGCCAACGAGGCTGGTTATCCCGGTCTGATTCGGGTCGTGTGGGGCGCGCATGTGGCAGAGCTGAGCGACCTAACGCTCGCTGAACGCCACCATCTGATGGCTGTGGTGACCACTGTCGAGCGCGTGGTGCGTGAAACCATGCGACCGACCAAAGTCAATTTGGCGGCACTCGGCAACATGGTGCCGCACCTGCATTGGCATGTGATTCCGCGCTACGCTGACGACGCACATTTTCCGCAAGCGATTTGGGGATCGGTCCAACGCCCTGTGCCAAACGACGTTGCGGCAGACCGCGCGGCGATGGCACAGCATCTACCAGACGCATTGCAAAAAGCTTTGGCGGTTGAATTACATTAGCACCATGAGCAAAACACACTTTGGCTTTAAAACAGTCGATGAAGCGGAAAAAGCCAAGCATGTCAGGCAAGTATTCGACTCGGTTGCGTCTAAATATGATGTCATGAATGACCTCATGTCGGCGGGCTTGCATCGGCTCTGGAAACGTTACACCTTGACTGTCGGCAATGCGTTGCCTGGTCAGTCGGTTCTCGACATCGCGGGTGGTACGGGCGATTTGGCGATGGGTTTCGCCAAACAAGTCGGCCCCAACGGGTGCGTTGTGCACACGGACATCAATCGCGCCATGCTCAGCGAGGGCCGTAACCGCCTGCTGAATCTAGGCGTCGTCCTGCCAACAACGGTGTGCGATGCCGAGGCCTTGCCCTTTAACGATGCCAGCTTTCATGTGGTGAGCGTCGCTTTTGGTCTTCGCAATATGACGCATAAAGACGTTGCCCTCGGTGAAATGTTGCGCGTCTTGAAGCCTGGCGGGAGGTTACTGGTTCTGGAGTTCTCAAAGGTGGCAAAGCCGCTTGAAAAGCTTTACGACCTTTACAGCTTCAAGGTTTTGCCAAAAATAGGACATTTGGTAGCTGGGGATTCGGAGAGCTATCGCTATTTGGCGGAATCAATTCGGATGCACCCTGACCAAGAAACGTTGAAAGCAATGATGCAGACGGTGGGTTTTGCACATGTTGATGTGCACAACATGACCGGCGGTGTGGTTGCCCTTCACGTTGGAATTAAGCAATCTTAAAAAATGAAACAGCCGTGTGCTGTTTCACAGGAGTGGACATGAAAAAAGTATGGATGTTGGTGATGGTTTTGTGTGTGGCCTTGGCCACCCAAAACGCCTCCGCCAAGCGGTTCGGTGGTGGCCTGTCCTTCGGCAAGCAGTCCAGCCGCGTGACGCAGCGCCAGGCGACCCCGCCAGCCGCACCAGCAACAGCGCCCCAAAAGGCAACCAACACGTCCGGCCCAAACAACCAACCTGGCGCTACCAATACGCGCAGCGGCTTCGGCGGCATTCTCGGCGGACTTGCTGCGGGTTTGGGCTTGGCCTGGCTGGCCAGTAGCCTCGGCTTTGGCGAGGGGTTTGGCAATGTCTTGATGATTCTGCTCTTCGTCGCTGCTGGCGTTTTCCTATTCCGTCTGTTGATGCGTTCAAAGCTTCAACCGCGCGCTCAGACGCCTGAAGGTGCGTATGTGCCAGCGCCCAGCTATAACGAGAAAAACGTGGGTAATGATGCAGCCGCACGGCCATGGGAGTCGAACGCGGCAGCGTTTCAAGCGGCCACGCCTGCGGGCGGCAGCATCATTGGTTCTGCTCTTTTGGGCAACCAAACGTGGGGCATCCCAGACGGTTTTGACACACTGGGTTTCTTGGCGGCTTGCAAACGCAATTTCACAAACCTGCAGGGCGCTTGGGATCGTGCCGATATTCCCGCGTTACGGGCACTTATGACCGATGACATGCTGCGGAACATCCAAGAGCAGTTGGCTGAGCGCGAAGCCCTGACCGATGGCAAGCCCAATGTGACCGAAGTCGTCACACTTGATGCGCAAATGCTGGGTATTGAGGAAGTCGAGGGTCACTACATGGCGAGTGTTGAATTCAATGGAATGATCCGTGAGCAGCCCGAAGCCGCGCCAACACCGTTCCGCGAGGTATGGAATGTGACGCGTCCAGTGAGCGGCCCCGGCGGCTGGTTGGTTGCTGGCGTTCAAGCCCTCGGATAAATAATTGGGTATTTGATGTTGCAATCTGGTCCAAACTCGCTGGGCAAAGCCCCAACCGATCTCCTGAACGAGTTGGCGGGGTTTCCCGCTCGCGCCTTGGATGGGATGCAACGCATGTTCACCCAGCAACCGCCGCCCTCGTGGCTTGCCACAGAGGTTCAAAACCGCCTGCTGTTACTGGTTAATCACGTGTTATCGCAGGAGCCAGAGGCGATGCGTCGCATGGCGCGTCATGCTAAAAAGCGCGTGCAGCTGGATGCGGCCGGGTTTTGTATCGCTTGGGCAATCACGCCTGTCGGCTTGTTCACGCAGGCAGATCCATTCAATGCAACTGAACCTGACCTTCGCATCGCGGTGCGAGAGACGCAATGGTCTGAGCTTCTGAAAACAGTCGCGAGTGGTGCCCAACCCGAGGTGAAAATTTTTGGTGATGTTTTGCTGGCCGCCGAAATTGGGTGGGTTCGCGATAACGTTCGTTGGGACATCGAGGCTGATTTGGCAAGATTCATCGGCGATGTACCTGCCGTTAACCTCACGCGTTTCACGCGTTCGATCATCTCGACACTGAAGCAATTCGCCAAACGGACGGCGTCATGAGAGGTCTTTTCCGCTCCGCCTACATCCTCGCGGTTGTCTGGCGCTTCGGCCTTCATGAATGGGTTTTGAATGGCACGCGTCGCCCTTGGGCCCGTGTTTTGGGACGACTCATCTCGCTTGGCCGTACCCACCCGCAACCCAGTGGTGAGCGGCTTCGCTTGGCCTTGGAGTCCTTAGGCCCGATCTTTGTCAAGTTCGGACAGGTCTTGAGCACCCGCCGTGATCTCCTGCCCACCGATGTGGCAGACGAGTTGGCGCGCCTGCAGGATCGCGTCCCCGCGTTTGATAGTCAGCTGGCGGTTGACACGATTGAGGCGGCCTTTGACCGGCCCATCGATGTGTTGTTCAAGTCATTCGATCGCACGCCTGTTGCCAGTGCCTCGATTGCACAAGTGCATTTCGCTGAGTTACCGGATGGCGAGCCAGTCGCTGTCAAGGTCCTGCGTCCCGGTATGCGCGGGGTCATCGAGAAAGATCTCGCGCTGTTGGCAACGGTGGCGGTTTGGGTTCAGCGTTTTTCCGAAGACGGTAAACGGTTGAAGCCCAAAGAGGTTGTTGCAGAATTTAACAAGTACCTGCACGACGAGCTTGATTTGGTTCGTGAAGCGGCAAATGCAGCGCAGTTGCGCCGCAACATGCAGGATGTCGGTTTGGTTCGAATACCCAGTATTCATTGGAATTTGTGCCACCCCAACGTGATGGTTATGGAGCGCATGAATGGCGTGCCCATTAGCCAGATAGACCGGCTGCGCGAAGCGGGCGTCAATTTGCCAAAGTTAGCGCAAGATGGGGTCACGATTTTTTTCACGCAGGTATTCCGTGATGGGTTTTTTCATGCGGACATGCACCCGGGAAATATTCAGGTCAGCATCGCCCCTGAAAGCTTGGGCCAATACATATCGCTTGATTTCGGTATTGTTGGCACGCTCACGCAAGTCGATAAAAACTACTTGGCGCAAAACTTCACAGCTTTCTTCCGACGCGATTACAAGCGCGTGGCTGAGTTGCACATTGAGTCGGGCTGGGTGCCGCCTGAGACCCGCGTTGACGAGCTGGAAGCGGCGGTTCGGACCGTCTGCGAACCCTATTTCGACCGGCCACTGAAAGAAATTTCGTTGGGCTTGGTTTTGATGCGCCTTTTCCAAACCTCACGCCGCTTCCACGTCGAGATCCAGCCCCAGTTGGTGTTGCTGCAAAAGACTTTGTTGAACATTGAGGGGCTTGGTCGGCAGCTGGATCCTGACCTTGATTTATGGCAGACCGCCAAACCTTTCCTTGAGAAATGGATGATTGACCAGTTGGGCCCCAAACGCTTTTTGGACCAATTGCAGCGAGAGGCGCCGGGCTTGGCGCAGTTGTTGCCAGCGCTGCCCCGCCTCCTGGCGACGTATCTGGAGGCAGGTCCGCAGGATAATCGTGCAGAAATACAACAGCTATTGCAGGCCCAAAACCGAACCAACCGCTTGTTGCAGGGGCTAATCTACGCGGCAATCGGCTTTTTGGTGGGGTTGGTGGCGATGCAAATTCTTTGGCAGTTCGGCATTTTCGGACTCGTCTAAGGCGAATTTATAATCTCAGGTTACCTTCGGGATGTTCCCGGTGATTGTTTTTCGGTTCGCCTGTTTTCGCCCACACACACCATGCCCATTTACGCCTATAAATGTTCCGCCTGCGGCTTTGCCAAGGATGTGCTGCAGAAGATGTCCGATCCGCTCTTAACCGATTGCCCGTCGTGTCTGCAGGCGACATTCTCAAAACAAGTCACGGCGGCGGGCTTCCAATTGAAGGGAAGCGGTTGGTACGTCACTGATTGCCGCGATGGGGGCAGCGCAACGGCTGCAACGGCCGCCTCCCCTGCAGCCAATCCCGTATCGGCTGGCGATGCACCGGCGACGGCTCCGGCAGCCGCCACGCCAGCGCCTGCCGCATCTTCAGCCTCCCCCGAATAAGGCGCTAAAGTGATTGCTGCTCTTCGCACATGGCTGTTCGCCGGTCTGCTGGTTTTGGTCCCAATCATGATCACCGTGGCGGTGATCAACTGGGTGGTGTCCACGCTGGATGAGACGCTGCGCATTCTGCCCGCTCAGTGGCAACCCGAACTTCTGATCGGCTTTTATATTCCCGGTCTCGGGGTCGTTTTTGCGCTCGTCATCCTCTTGTTGATTGGTGCTGCGACGTCGAACTTCATTGGTAAAAAATTAGTCAACTGGTGGGATGGTCTGCTGAACCGAATCCCCGTCGTGCGTAGCGTCTATGCGGCTGTCAAGCAGGTGTCTGACACGCTGTTCTCGGATAAAGGCAACGCCTTTCGTAAGGCACTGTTGATCCAGTGGCCGCGCGAGGGTTTGTGGACTGTCGCATTCCTAACCGGTAAGCCGGGGCATTCTGTTGGGCAGCAATTGGGCGATGGTTACATCTCCGTGTATGTGCCGACGACGCCAAACCCCACGAGCGGTTACATGATGTTGGTGCGGGAAGCTGATTGCAGACCGCTTGATATGTCAGTCGACGAGGCCCTCACGTACGTGATCTCAATGGGCGTCATCATTCCGCCAGAGCATAAGCCTGCAAAGGCAAATCCAGAACCCCTTAAAGCATTGAAAGACTCGGAGTAATTATGGCTATGCGTTCCCACTATTGCGGTCTCGTGACCGAAGCATTGATGGGTGAAACCGTCAGCCTGTGCGGCTGGGTCAACCGCCGCCGCGACCACGGTGGTGTTATTTTTATTGATTTGCGCGACCGTGAAGGTTATGTCCAAGTGGTCTGTGACCCAGATCGTGCGGATATGTTTGCCATCGCTGAAGATATTCGCAACGAGTTTTGCGTACAGATCAAAGGTCTTGTGCGTGCCCGCCCCGATGGCACGGTGAACGATGGCATCAAGAGTGGCAAGATCGAGGTCTTGTGTCACGAACTCATCGTGTTGAGTGCCTCTGTGCCGCCACCGTTTATGTTGGATGACGATAACCTGTCGGAGACCACTCGCCTGACACACCGCGTGATGGACCTGCGCCGCCCTGCGATGCAGCGCAACTTGATGTTGCGCTACCGCGTGGCCATGGAGATTCGTAAGTTTTTGGACGCCAACGGGTTCATTGACATCGAGACACCCATGTTGACCAAGAGTACGCCGGAGGGTGCGCGGGATTATTTGGTCCCCAGTCGTGTCAACGATGGTCAGTTCTTCGCGCTCCCACAGTCGCCCCAGTTGTTCAAGCAGCTGTTGATGGTTGCCGGCTACGACCGCTATTACCAAATCACGAAGTGCTTCCGTGATGAAGATCTGCGCGCTGATCGACAGCCAGAATTCACACAAATTGATATCGAGACGTCCTTCATGGACGAAGAAGAAATTCGGGATATGTTCCAGGGCATGGTCAGCAACATGTTCAAGCATGTGTTGCAAATTGACTTGGGCCAGTTCCCGGTTATGACGTACAACGATGCGATGCACATGTATGGTTCGGATAAGCCGGACTTGCGCGTGAAGTTGCAGTTCACGGAGTTAACCGATGCCATGCAGACGGTTGACTTCAAGGTGTTCTCGACACCCGCCACGATGCCTAACGGCCGTGTCGTCGCCCTGCGTGTGCCAGGTGGCGGCGAGATGAGCCGGGGTGAAATCGACTCCTACACTGAATTTGTGAAGATTTATGGTGCCAAAGGCTTGGCATGGATCAAGGTCAACGACGTCTCAGCGGGACGTGATGGTTTGCAGAGCCCCATCGTCAAGAACCTGCATGACGAGGCCATTCAAGCGATCCTGAGCCGGACAGAGGCACAAAACGGTGACATTATTTTCTTTGGTGCGGACAAGGCGAAGATCGTCAACGACGCCATTGGTGCGTTGCGCGTGAAGATCGGTCACAGCGAGTTTGCGCGTAAAACAGGCCTCTTTGAGGCGCGCTGGGCGCCGCTTTGGGTTGTCGATTTCCCAATGTTTGAATTCGATGAAGAAGGTCAGCGGTGGTCTGCAGTGCACCATCCCTTCACCGCACCAAAAGACGGCCACGAAGATTACATGTCAACGGCGCCGGAAAAATGTTTGTCGAAGGCCTATGACATGGTCATCAATGGTTGGGAAGTGGGTGGTGGATCGGTGCGTATTCACCAGGCACACGTCCAGCAAAAGGCATTTGATGCTTTGCGTATCACGCCCGAAGAGGCGCAACTCAAGTTTGGTTTCTTGTTGGATGCGCTCCAATACGGTGCGCCACCGCACGGCGGCTTGGCCTTTGGCTTAGACCGCATTGTGACGCTGATGACCGGTGCCGAGAGTATCCGCGATGTGATTGCCTTCCCCAAAACGCAACGTGCGCAGTGCTTGTTGACGCAAGCGCCTTCTGCGGTTGACGATAAGCAATTGCGTGAACTGCACATTCGTTTGCGTAATCCCCAGCCTGTCTAAATGACTGGGTCGGGCCGCCGCTTAACTGCGGCGGCTGCGCTTTGCCCCAGCGCTTTTAGGTTGCGCCAACGCTTGGCACTGTCTAAGCAGCGCCTGACAGGTGGGATGATCCACGAAGGTCGGTCGCGTGACGAGCGCGATCCCCCGTTTGGGTGGCGGTGCCTTCAGGGGCTGTGCCACGACCGCCGTTCCATTCAACAGGCCAGCTTTTACAGCCATCTCGGGCAACAGGGACAACCCGAGACCCGCCTCCACCATCTGAACGAGTGTCGGGA
>JALQVQ010000084.1 GCA_023260315.1 Burkholderiaceae bacterium | reverse complement strand
GTGGGCCGCCAGGAGGGCGCGGGGCTGCTCGTGGGGCTGGCGGTGCACGCCTCGTCGCCACAGCAGCGCGCTTCGTAGGTGCCGCTCGTGGTGCCAACTGCGCACACGGCGGGGTTGGCCGCCTGGCTCGAGGCGCCGCCGCTCGAGAGCTTCTTCCCGTTCGGGGTCGTCGAGGCGTTCCAGCCGGCCTTGCCCTTGATCTTCCACGTCAGCGCCTTGCCCGTGAGGCTCGTCGGGTTGTCGAACGGATCGCCGCGCTGGGCCACGTGGACATGCGGTGGCAGTCCCGGGTAACGGCCTTCGCGCAAAACAGCGACGCCGTGACACTGGGGGTCAGTACCCCCCAAGGTGACTACAAACTCTCCGCTCGCTACGTCATCGACGCCACTGGGACAAACACGCCATTCCACAAGTGGTGCGCGGTGCCCATGACCAGCATCAAACGGGATGATCGTTGGTGCATCGCAGATGTGCGGTTCAAGGACCAGCCGCCAACCGAACGTCACACATGGATTGAAGCGCCGTTCAACGACAATCGGGCCGTCTGGCAACACCTCATGGCAGACGATGTGTGGCGTATCGACTATCAAATGGCCCCTGACGCTGATCCCGCTTATGTGAGCCGAGAAGACGTGCTGCGCGAACGACTCGAAAGACAATTTGGTGACGCGTCAAACTGTGAAATTGTCTGGGTCGGTCCCTACAGTTACCGCAGCCAATTACTGGACAAGCTGATTGTGGGGCGCGTATTTTTCATTGGCGATACAGCCAAAGTTGTCAGCCCGTTTGGCGCTCGCGGCGGTAACACCGGTATCGCCGATGCAGACAACTTGGCGTGGAAACTGGCGGCGGTCTTAAAGCGCACAGCGCCTAAAAGCCTGCTGCAGAGCTTTAATGACGAGCGGCACGAGGCGGCGCGAGTCAACGTCGCGGTCACGGCACGCACGACCCGGTACCTGAGACCGGCGGATGGCGCCGAGCGGCTGTTCCGCGACGCCACCATTCAATTGGCCAAACGTTATAGCTTTGCGCGTGCGTTGATCAACACGGGCCGCATGGCCGAGGCAAATCCGTATACGCGCTCGCCCATTTGTAGCTATCGCACACCCATGGTGGGGCGCAGCGTTCAGAACGTCCGCCTCAATTGGCTGGACGGCACGTCGGCGCATCTCAACGACCTGCTGCGCTGGTCCGGCGAAAAATTGCTGTTGCTGTGGTTTGGTTCAGCGCCCACCGCCGTGCTGAAGAAGATGGCGAACGCCACCCAGCTGGCGCCGATCAACGCCGTTCAGGTGCTCGCCAATGACGGTATTCCGCAGGCCCGCGAAGCCGTTCGCGATACCAGCGGGCACCTTGCAGCCGCCTGCGGACGGCCAAAATGGGCGTTGATAAGGCCAGACAGCTACCTCTGCGCGAGTGGCGACCAAATCAACGCTGACTTCCTCAAACAATTGGCGACCGCATTGGCGATGGAGACCTCAAATGACTGATATCGCCGCGAACTTGACAGACGCTGATGGCTTTTATGAGCAATTACTTGACGCCCACTTGGGATTAGACGAACAGGCGTCGGCCCTGCTCAACGCCAAGTTAATTTTGGTCATGGCCAACCACATCGGAGACCCCATGACCTTGAGCCGGTGCATCGAAGCGGCAAAAGCAGGAGATGCACCCCCTCAGAAGGGCGATTAGGGCCACCAGAGACCGTTAAAATCAGCGGTTAACTTTGAGTGACCGACCATGACCACCTCCCCACCCGCTGACGCCCAAAAACCACTACAAACTGGGTTGGAACAACTTTCCAAATCGTTTGAACCCGCCGCCATCGAGGCGCAATGGGGTCCGGAGTGGGAGAAGCGCCAATACGCAACGGGCGGCTACCGTGGAACCGGTACCGCGCGCGCGGACGCCAGTAACGTCGCCATCCAACTGCCACCCCCCAACGTCACGGGGACCCTGCATATGGGGCACGCGTTCAACCAGACCATCATGGACAGTTTGACGCGCTATCACCGCATGCGGGGTTTCAACACGGTCTGGGTACCGGGCACAGACCACGCAGGTATCGCCACGCAAATCGTCGTTGAGCGTCAGCTCGCCGGAGAAGGTATCAGTCGACACGATATGGGCCCTACCCCTGAAGAGGCACGGAAAAATTTCGTCTCGCGCGTGTGGGAGTGGAAACATCAGAGCGGCGGCACCATCACCAACCAAATGCGCCGCATGGGTGACAGTGTTGATTGGGCGCGTGAATATTTCACGATGGACGACAAACTATCGACCGTTGTGGTGGAGACGTTCGTGCGCCTCTACGAACAGGGGCTGATCTATCGGGGTAAACGGTTGGTGAACTGGGACCCCGTTCTAATGTCTGCGGTCAGCGACCTCGAAGTCGAAAGCACTGAGAGCGATGGCAAGATGCACTACATCTGCTACCCCTTTGCAGACGGCCCACAAATGATCGATGGGGTCAGCCAGCGCGGCATGACCATCGCCACAACGCGACCAGAGACCATGATGGCGGATGGCGCGTTGGCTGTGCATCCGGAGGACCCGCGTTACCAACACCTGATTGGTAAATACGTTGAGTTGCCTCTTTGCGACCGTCAAATCCCCATCATTGCAGATGACTTCGTTGACCGAGAATTTGGCTCCGGGTGCGTGAAGATCACCGGTGCCCACGACTTCAACGACTATGCCTGCGCACAGCGCCACAATCTGCCGCTGATCACCATTTTTACGCTGGATGCGAAGGTCAATGAAAACGGCCCTGCCGCTTACCAGGGCTTGGATCGTTTTGACGCCCGAAAAGCACTTTTAAAAGACCTCGAGGCACAAGGCTTCCTGATTGAAATCAAGCCGCATAAGTTGATGTTGCCCATCTGCGCCCGAACGGGGCAGGTGGTCGAACCGATGCTGACCGATCAGTGGTTTGTTGCCATGACCCGTGTCGCTGACAATGACCCAAGCGGCAAGAGTATTGCGGATAAAGCCATCCACGCCGTCGAAAGCGGCGCCGTCAAGTTTTATCCGGAAAACTGGGTCAACACCTACAACCAATGGATGAATAACATCCAAGACTGGTGTATCAGCCGGCAACTGTGGTGGGGCCATCAAATCCCAGCTTGGTACGATGCAGACGGCCAAGTGTATGTGGCGCGAACGGAGGCGGAAGCCCTCGAAAAATCAGGCGGCAAATCGCTCACGCGTGACCCTGATGTTTTGGACACGTGGTATTCGTCTGCGTTGGTTCCTTTTTCGACCATGGGCTGGCCTGAGCAGACACCTGACATGTCACGCTACTTACCGTCAAGCGTCCTCGTAACGGGCTATGACATTATCTTTTTCTGGGTCGCCCGGATGATCATGATGACAACCCACTTCACGTCGCAGGTACCCTTCAAGCATGTCTACATTCATGGCCTGGTGCGCGATGCACAGGGCAAGAAGATGAGTAAGTCAGAGGGGAACGTGCTGGACCCCGTCGATTTGATTGACGGCATCGAACTGTCCCCTCTGCTCGATAAACGCACCACTGGACTACGCAAGCCAGAAACCGCGCCGACCGTGCGCAAGAATACCGAGAAAGAGTTTCCAGACGGCATCCCCGCCTTCGGTGCGGACGCGCTGCGTTTCACATTTGCATCGCTGGCAAGCCTCGGTCGTAGCATCAACTTCGACGCGAAGCGTTGCGAAGGCTATCGCAATTTCTGCAACAAACTGTGGAACGCATCACGCTTTGTCTTGATGAACTGCGAGGGCTACGATTGCGGCTTGATGCCGCACACCAAAGAGGCCTGCGCCGTTGGTGGTAGCGCACACGGCTACATGCGCTTCAGTCAGGCGGACCGCTGGATCGCTTCAAAGCTACAACGCGTTGAGGCCGATGTTGCAAAAGGATTTGAAGACTACCGACTCGATAACGTTGCCAATCACATTTACAGTTTTGTCTGGGATGAATTCTGTGACTGGTACCTTGAAATTGCCAAGGTTCAAATTCAAAACGGTGATGAGGCTGAGCAACGCGCAACCCGTCGGACACTGATTCGCGTGCTCGAGGCCATTCTGCGCTTGGCTCATCCGATCATTCCGTTTATCACGGAGGCCTTGTGGCAGACCGTTGCGCCGATTGCAGGACTCAAGGGTGAATCAGTCAGCATTGCTGCCTACCCCGAAAGCCAGCCTCAGAAGATCGATGAGCAAGCCGAAGCCGAGATGGCGACATTCAAGAACTGGGTCGATGCGTGTCGTAACCTGCGCGGTGAGATGGGCTTATCGCCCTCAACCCGGGTGCCCATGTACGTGGTGGGCGAAGCCGCTTTCGTCAACACCTACAGCGCCGCTCTCAAGGCGCTGGTGCGCTTGAGCGATGTCAAAGTGTTTGACTCCGAAGCTGAATGGACCAGCGCCGCAGATGGGGCGCCCAGCGTGGTTTTGGGACAGGCACGCGCCGCGTTGTTTGTCGAGGTTGATGTCGAAGCGGAAACCAAGCGTCTCAGCAAAGAAATCGCCAAGCTGGACACCGAAATCGCCAAAGCCAACGGCAAACTGAGCAACGAGGCATTCGTCGCTAAGGCCCCACCGTCAGTGATCGAGCAAGAGCGTGCGCGGATCGCCAGCTTCAGCGACAAGGTGGAGAAAATGCGCGGGCAACTTGAGAAGCTGCAGCAACGCCGGTGAAGACAACATGGAGGCGTCTGGCAGCAGGCGCCTCGGCGGCCTTGATGTTTAACGACGCTTCAGTACGAACGAGAAATCGGGGCCGGTGGCGTCCATCTCCAGCATCTCATTGCCTGTTTGTTTGGCAAAGGCTTGGAAGTCACGCACTGATCCCTGATCAGTCGACAACACGCGCAAAAGTTGTCCGCTCTCCAAATCGGCCAAGGCCTTCTTGGCTTTCAGGATGGGAAGCGGACAATTGAGTCCGCGCGCGTCAAGTTCTTTATCGATTTGCATTTTGTGATCGGTTAAGTCAAATGATTCAGGGTGGACTGGCTATCGCCCCGTGTTTAAGCGGGGAAAACCCCTGTTGAAAGATAGCGGTCGCCTCGATCGCAAACGATGAAGACGATCGTTGCGTTTTCCACCTCTTTTGACAATTCTAAGGCGACATGCGCTGCACCCGCGGCCGAGATGCCCGCGAATATGCCCTCCTCACGGGCCAAACGCCGGCACATTTCCTCAGCGGCATCCTGAGTGACCAACCGCAATCCGTCGACGTTTTTGGCGTCGTAAATCTTTGGTAGATAAGCCTCTGGCCACTTCCGAATACCTGGGATCCGCGAGCCTTCGCTGGGCTGCGCACCAATAATTTGGATGGCGCTATTCTTAGACTTTAAGAACCGGGAGACCCCTGTGATGGTGCCAGTGGTGCCCATCGCGCTGACAAAATGCGTGACATGGCCATGCGTATCCGCCCAGATCTCAGGACCCGTGGTCTCAAAGTGAACGCGCGGATTGTCCTCGTTCGCAAACTGATCCAGCACCAGCCCTTTGCCCGCCTGCTGCATGTTCTCCGCTAAGTCACGCGCATATTCCATGCCGCCGCTCTTTGGGGTCAAGATGAGCTCTGCACCAAAGGCCTTCATCGTCTGCGCGCGCTCAATCGACAGGTCTTCGGGCATGATCAAGATCATCCGATAACCCTTGATCGCAGCCGCCATGGCAAGGGCGATGCCCGTGTTCCCACTCGTTGCCTCGATGAGGGTATCCCCAGGCTTGATATCGCCCCGCTCCTGCGCACGCTGGATCATCGACAAAGCGGGGCGATCCTTAACGGAGCCTGCGGGATTGTTACCCTCCAACTTTCCCAAAACGATGTTGCCGCGTGCATCTGCAATGTCACGACCGATCCGCTGCAACCTGACCAAAGGGGTGTGTCCGATAGCCGCCTCAATGGTTGCGTATGTGGGTTGAGAGGATGTGTCTTTAGTCATGTCACGGAACGCTGGGCGCATGTTATTTTTGCTGGGCCTCAACTTTGCCACAATCGAAGAGAGATTGTTCCAACGCAGGTTACTGGCACAACCAGCGAATCGTCAGATTTTTTCAAGGGCGACAAAAGTTGCTAAAAGTTGTGCCATAATCTCGGTCTTGCACTGCCTGGGTGGCGAAATTGGTAGACGCAGCAGATTCAAAATCTGCCGGTGCTAAACACCGTGCCGGTTCGAGTCCGGCCCTAGGCACCAATTTGGAAAAACCTGAAAACTCCGCGTTTT
>JALQVQ010000038.1 GCA_023260315.1 Burkholderiaceae bacterium | reverse complement strand
CAGGGCCTCTTCGGGGCGGCCTTTGCTGTCAAATCTCACCACCTCGACGGGACGATCTGCACCGGTCGCCCACCGCACACCACCCGCAGCGTTGATGCGCTCGGCACCCCAAGCCAAGTTGCGGAAAGCGGCCTCGCCCGTGTTCGCAAACGGGCCTGAAAGCCCCTCAATCATGGCCACGCGAATTGGCTCACCCTGCAGGGGAGCCGCGTGGGCCATCTGGATGGTGAACAAGCCACAGAGCAAAGGGCGCAGGAGGGACTTAACGAACGTGAGGGAAAACAATTTCAAAACTCCATTTGAATGGGAAGAAAGGCCTCAAGCGCCATCGTCAATGGCGTCGAGCGGCCATCGGGGTCGAACTTGAAAACCGTATTGAGGCGGGCGCTCGGTGTCAAAAAGACCCGCCTGCCACCGCAGCGCAGCAGCCATTGCGATCATGGCGCCGTTATCAGTACACAGATGTAGCTCAGGGTAATGCACCCGAATTGCGCGCGCCTGACACGCCGTATCGAGTGCCATGCGCAATGCCCGGTTGGCACCGACGCCGCCGGCCACAACCAAACGGTTGGCGCCGCGGCTCTCTAGAGCCGTCAGCGACTTTTTGACCAACACGTCGACGATGGCGGCTTGCGTACTCGCAGCCAAATCGGCGCGGGATTGTTCGGTTGGCGAGGGGCCCAATTTGTTGAACTGAACCATGACTGCCGTCTTCAGCCCGGCAAAAGAAAAATCCAAGTTACCGCTGTGCAGCAGGGGGCGCGGTAATTTGAACGCTTTTGGGTCACCCCGCTCCGCCAGGGCGGCCAGGGCCGGTCCACCGGGGTAGCCCAGCCCCAAAACCTTGGCCGATTTGTCAAAGGCCTCGCCCGCCGCGTCATCGATGGTCTCACCCAACAACGTGTAAGACCCAACCGCATCAACCTGCATCAGCTGCGTATGCCCACCCGAAACCAACAGAGCCACGAACGGGAACTCGGGCGGATCTACGCTGAGGAACGGCGATAACAAATGCCCCTCGAGGTGATGAACCCCCATCGTTGGGCGACCCAAGCCGGCCGCCATGGACACCGCGACACCAGCCCCCACCAGCAGTGCCCCAGCCAACCCAGGGCCTCTGGTGTAAGCAATCAAATCGATCGACTCAAGGCTACACTGCGCCTCCGCCAACGCAGCTTCTGTGAGCGGCAGAACACGCCGAATATGGTCACGGCTGGCCAGTTCGGGCACGACACCACCGTAGGCTTGGTGCATGGCGATCTGGCTGTGGAGGCTGGCGCCCAGCAGCCGTGGGGTGCCGTGTGCGTCTGCGTCAATCACGGCAACGCCCGTCTCGTCGCAGGAGGATTCGATTCCCAATATTCGCATGCCAACTGCCACCATAAACCGCGTTTAAACAGACGGGTAGTTTAGGCGATGCAGAAAAAGTGGCCTTATTTCCCGTTGTCATAAGGCACACGGAACAATTCAATGACCCGTTGATTCAACACAAAACTCACTCATTGACATGTCCACCCCCGCCGCCAACACCTTTGCCCCTGTCACCCTCGTCGGCGCTGGCCCCGGTGACCCAGACTGCCTGACGCTAAAAGCGGTCAAAGCCATCGCACAGGCCGACGTCATATACGTCGACGACTTGGTTAACACCGCCGTACTCGAACACGCAAGCCCGCAGGCCCGCGTGATCCACGTCGGCAAGCGCGGTGGCTGCGCATCGACGCCTCAGGCCTTCATCATCAAGGCCATGATCGCCGCCGCCAAAGACGGCGCGCAAGTGGTCCGACTCAAAGGCGGGGATCCATTTATTTTTGGACGTGGCGGTGAGGAGGTTGAGGCGCTAACAGCGGCTGGTATCGAATGCCAAGTGGTCAACGGCATCACGGCAGGTTTGGCGGGACTCTCCAGCCTGAACACCCCCCTGACTCATCGCGATCACGCACACGGCGTCGTTTTTGTCACCGGACACGGCAAGCCCGGGGCCGACAGTCTCGATTGGGTCAGCCTCGGCAAGACAGCCGCCCAAGCAAAGCTGACATTGGTCGTGTACATGGGGGTTCGAACAGTCGGCGACATCGAGCGCGGCCTCGCCGTTGGCCTGCCACCGCAAACCCCCATCGCCTTGGTTCAAAATGCCACGCTACCCAACCAGCGGCACGCGGTCGGCACATTGGCAACGCTGCGACGGACCATGACGCAACACCAGATTGCAAGCCCTGCCATCATGGTGATCGGCGATGTGGTGCAAGGCCTGCTTGCCACCCAGTCCACAGCAGTCACCGACACGGCGCTGGTACGGGCCTACGCTTAACGGGGCATTGGCCGTTGGCTGCAGCGAATACACTCGCAGCATGCATCCAACGCACCCTCACCATTACGACGCGATCATTGTGGGCGCTGGCGCCGCCGGGCTTATGGCCGCTGGTGTCGCCGGCCAGCTCGGCTTGCGCGTCCTCCTGCTCGATCACGCTGAAAAAATCGCAGAAAAAATTCGAATTTCTGGGGGCGGTCGTTGCAATTTCACCAACCGCGGTCTCGATCCTCGCAACCCCCAGCAGCACTTCATTAGCGAGAACCCACGCTTCTGTAAGTCCGCCCTGGCAGACTACACGCCGGCTGATTTCATCGCGCTCATGACCCAGCATGGCCTGAGCTACACCGAGAAGCACAAGGGCCAACTGTTTTGCGATCAATCGGCAGGCGCCATCATCGAGATGCTGCTGGCCGAATGTGCCAAGGGTGGCGTCGATCATCGCCAGGGTACCCGCGTCGATGCCGTTCGGTATGCCGCCGATGGGGCGCAAATGGCCTATGTCGTGGAGACGTCTGCCGGGGTTTTTTCCGCGCCAGCGCTGGTGGTGGCCACGGGTGGTCTGTCGATACCCAAAATCGGTGCAACGGACTGGGGCTACCAGATCGCGAAACAGTTTGGTGTTCCGCTTCAACCTCTACGACCCGCGCTGGTACCCCTGACTTTTGATGGTCTGGCCTGGCAAGCGTTTTCACAACTCTCTGGCCTTGCGCTTCCCGTCACGATTCAGACGGCAGACGGCAAAACAAGTTTTGATGAGGACCTTTTATTTACCCATCGGGGACTCAGCGGGCCAGCGATTTTGCAAATCTCTAGCTATTGGCAGCCGGGTAGCGCGCTGCGCATCAACCTGAGCCCCGGCACGAAATTGTCGGAAGCCATGGTCGAGTTAAAGGGACGCTCCAAGAAACTCTTGGTGAACGAACTCACCAACATGCTTCCCCAGCGTCTGGCACACCAATGGTTGGATAACGATCCCGAAATTGGCAAGCAGCGCGACAGACCCCTAAGCGAGATCGCCGATAAGTTGCTGCGGCGCTTGGGCGAACAGTTGCAAATGTGGCGTCTAACCCCGAGCGGCACCGAGGGCTACGTCAAGGCCGAGGTCACTGCGGGGGGTGTCGACACGCGCCACCTCAACCCACACACCATGGCGGCAAAGTCACAGCAAGGCCTGTACTTCATCGGCGAAGTCACTGACGTCACGGGCTGGCTGGGCGGCTACAACTTTCAGTGGGCTTGGTCCAGCGGCGTCGCTTGCGCCAAAGCACTTGCCGCCAACGCGGGCAAATAAATCAACAACTTAGCGCCTCACGTCGGCCCCGCACAACGCCAATTGTCTGAGAAATAAAACCAGTTTATAATTGTCGGCTTTGCTAGCAAACCCGCGTTGATAAGCCTGATCCGCCAGCGCATAACCATTGGAATATTGAACGTCATGACGACCATTCGAGTTAAAGACAACGAGCCATACGAAGTTGCGCTTCGCCGCTTCAAGCGCACAGTTGAGAAGTTAGGCCTGCTCACCGAACTGCGCGCACGCGAGTTTTTTGAAAAGCCCACCGCTGAGCGCAAGCGCAAGAAAGCGGCTGCTGTCAAGCGCAACTACAAGCGTATTCGCTCAATGCAGTTGCCCAAGAAGCTGTACTAAGCACTTCAATGCGACCCACTCGTGGGTTGCACCAGAAAAGCCCGCTGAAGGACGCTTCAACGGGCTTTTTTTATGCGATCCGCTCTGTCCCGAACCATACAAAAGGATTCACCATGACCTTAAAAGAACAAATCACTGAAGACATGAAAACCGCGATGCGCGCAAAAGATGCGGAACGCTTAGGCACGATTCGCATGCTCTTGGCGGCGATCAAACAAAAAGAGGTCGACGAGCAAATCACGGTTGACGACGTCATCGTGGTGGGCCTCGTTGACAAACTGATCAAGCAGCGCAAGGACTCGATCGCCGCATACGAGAAAGCGGCGCGCCAGGACTTGGCCGATAAAGAGGCTGCTGAAATCACGGTGCTCCAAGGCTACCTACCTCAGCGCATGAGCGCGGAAGAGGTGACCTTGGCCGTTCAACAAATCGTCACCGCGGTTGGCGCGACTGGCCCGGGTGACATGGGCAAAGTGATGGGCGCCGTGAAACAGCAGTTGGCTGGCAAGGCTGACATGGGACAGGTCTCAGCGGCAGTTAAAGCCGCCTTGAACCCGTAAGGCGCCCTCAGGCAGATTTCTCGACCAACTCAAAATGCTCGACGTGGGGCGGCACCGCGAAGAAGGGCCCCACGATCCCGCGCCACTGGGGAAACAGCGGACCGTTACGAAAACGCTCCGTATGATCCTCTAGGGTCTCCCAGAAAATCTGCAGGACATAGCGGTCAGGGCTTTCGATGCAGCGATTGACCTTCCAACCTTGGAAGCCCTGCGCCTGCGCAATGATGGTTTTCACGCCGTGCGCGATGGCCGCCTCAAATTCGGCGTTTTTGCCCGTTTGGATGCGGATATCAGCTAACTCTAAGATCATTCAGAACTCCTCACGCTTGGTGTGATGGTGCGCCGGTTCAGGCGCCTGCAATTTTCATGCGGTTGATTAAGACGGAGCCGACCGTCTTGGCCCCGTGATTGTAGGCATCCGAGCCGATGGCCTGAATACCCTTGAACATGTCTCGAAGATTGCCTGCGATGGTGATTTCCTGGACAGGGAATTGGATTTCGCCGTTTTCAACCCAAAACCCAGACGCGCCACGCGAGTAGTCGCCCGTCACACCATTCACGCCGTGCCCCATCAAATCGGTCACAAACAGGCCCCGACCCAGTTTCTTGAGCATTTCTTCCAAATGATCGCCTTCTTGGGTACGGCGACTGCTCATGATCAAGTTGTGAGAGCCACCAGCGTGTCCCGTTGTTCGCATCCCCAATTTTCGAGCGGAGTAACTACCCAAGAAGTAGCCCTGCACAACACCACCCTTCACGACATGGCGTGCCCTGACAGTCACGCCCTCATCGTCAAAGGGTGAACTGCCCTTTCCTTTGGGGATGAAGGGGTCCTCGAAAATATCGACGTGTTTGGGAAAAATCGTTTGCCCCAAGCTGTCTAACAAAAACGTCGTCTTGCGGTAAAGCGCCCCGCCGCTAATGGCATGAACGAAGCTACCCAAAAGGCCTGCCGCCAGCGGTGCCTCGAACAGAACGGGGCACTGCGTGGTTTTGATCTTCCGGGCACCCACCCGTGACAGCGTGCGCTGCGCAGCATAGCGGCCGATGGCTGCGGCTGGGGCCAATGCGTTCGCATCGCGCATTGATGTGTACCACGCGTCGCGCTGCATCGCATCACCTTTGCCAGCAATCACCGATACGCCCATGCTGTGGCGTGTGCTGGCATAGCCGCCCTGGAAGATGCCAGGCCGTCCGGTTTCTCCACCCCGCATGTGACCCGCATAAAAATGAGCGTGCTGCGCTGAAACCGAGGCGCCCTCGCTGTTGGTGATTTGTTTGCTGGTTTTCAACGCTGCCGCTTCACACGACAACGCCAACGTTGCGGCCTCTGCGGCATCAATCGCCCACGGATGGAACAGATCCAAGTCTTTCACCTCGGTCACGATGTCCTGCGCATCGGGCAACCCAGCCAACGGGTCCTCTGCTGTGAATCGCGCGATATCGTAGGCCGCTTGGACGGTGTCTTTGATCGCCTTACCCGAGAAATCCGACGTCGATGCGTGGCCACGGTGGTGCCCCAGATAGACGGTCACACCCAGGGATTTGTCTCGATTGCGCTCCACGTTTTCCAACTCACGGTTGCGCACAGAGACACTCAAACCATAGGCCTCAGAAACCTCGGCCACCGCCTCGCCGGCCCCGAGCCGCTTGGCTTGGTCGAGGGTCTCGGCGACCAGGGCCTTGAATTGATCCTGGCTGAATTGGAAAGCGGCAGGTGATGCGTTCGGGGCAGATTTCTTGGGCATGTGGTTCATCAGTTTGAGTGTGCTGGCGGCTATGATACAAGCCATGCGCCATTTACAGGCGCCACCACTGAGATTCCCACATGGCTAGAAAACCTAAAAAAGGCTACTTCGTTAACGGACATTTCGTAACGTTGGGCAGTGATCTGGACCGAGAGCTCAAAGCCGAGCTGAAAGGCACCTCAGACAAATCTCGCACAGACATGAAAAAAGACAGCGATCACCGACAAGCGGTCGGCGAGGCGCTGATGGACCTGCGACCAAAATTATTAAAAGGCTTAGACCTGCCAGAGCGGCTGATGCAATCGCTGGCTGAGGCAAAAAAACTGACTGACTTTGGCGCCAAACGCCGCCAACTTCAACACGTTGGAAAAATGATGCGCCAACTGGATGAGGCCACCGTGATGGCGTGCGAAGCGGCACTGCAGGCGCAGCATCAAGGCAGCCCGCAAGAGGCCGCCGAGGTGCGCGCGGCTGAACAGTGGCGTGATCAACTGATGGCTGACGACGCCGCACTCACTCACTGGATGGCGAGCCACCCCGAGACCGATATCCAAGCCCTGCGCAGCCTCGTGCGCCAGGCACGCAAGGACGCCGAGAAAGCCCTGTCAACCCAGCCGACGCCAGCCCCAGAACCCGCCGACGGTGAGCGGGTCCGCTTACCGAAAGCAGGCAAGGCATACAAAGAACTGTTTCAAATGTTGCGTGAGGCATTGCGTGCACCCGCTGCCGACGCGGACGATACGGACGATGGAGAAGACGACGAATGAAAGACCCTGTAAAGATCGGAATTGTGTCAATCAGTGACCGCGCCAGCAGCGGTACCTACGAAGACAAAGGCCTCCCGGCCCTTAAGGAGTGGCTGACCAGCGCACTTGAAAACGACATCACCTTCGCGTCGCACCTCATTCCCGATGAGCGGCCACTGATCAGCCAGACCCTGCTGGCGTGCGTGCACGCAGGGTGTTCATTGGTGCTGACCACGGGAGGCACTGGCCCGGCGCTGCGGGATGTCACGCCAGAGGCAACGCTGGCCATTGCAGATAAAGAGATGCCGGGCTTTGGTGAGCAGATGCGCCAGATCAGCTTGAACTTCGTACCGACCGCCATTTTGTCCCGTCAAGTCGCTGTGATTCGGGGTAAGACACTCATCATCAACTTGCCCGGGCAACCCAAGAGCATTCGTGAGACGCTTGAAGGCGCTCGTAACGCTGACGGTACCCTCCTGGTGAACGGTATCTTCGCAGCGGTACCCTACTGCATCGATTTGATCGGTGGCCCCTATCTCGAGACGCGAGAAGCGGTGTGCAAGGCCTTTCGGCCCAAAAGTGCCATTCGCCCCGCATGACAGCGCCCATTGGCATCATGGCGGCCCTGCCTCAGGAGGTGGGCGACGTCATTGCCAGAATTCAAAACCCAACCACCACAAAACGAGCGCGTCGGCACTACACACAAGGTGTTTTGGGGGATGGGACGTCGGCAACGCCTGTTGTCGTGTGCGTTGCGCGTGTCGGTAAGGTCGCGGCGGCCTCGACGGCAACGACGCTGATTCAGCAATTCGGCTGCGAAACAGTCCTGTTCGTCGGCCTTGCCGGTGGCATCGATCGCGAACAGATGGTCAAGGTGGGCGATATCGTCATCGCGTCGGCGGTGGCACAGCACGATATGAACGCCTCGCCCATCTTTCCCAAAAATGAAATACCCCTCCTGGGCATCAAGGAGATACCGACCGATGTGACGTGGTCTGAACGCCTCAAAGACGCCGCGTTGCGGTGCACAACCGGCACGGCCGCATCGGTGCATCAGGGACTCGTTCTCAGCGGCGATCAGTTCATCAATAGCGCTGAGGCGCAACAGCGCCTGCAACGCGATTGGCCCACCGCACTGGCGGTTGAGATGGAGGGCGCAGCGGTTGGACAAGTCTGTTTTGAACACGGGGTCCGTTTTGCCATTGCGCGAACGATTTCAGACCGCGCCGATGATGAGGCCAACACCGACTTCCCAACATTCCTCACGACCGTTGCGGCGCCGCGGGCAAACGCCCTCCTGAACGCGCTGTTCCCCTGATCGATCGGCGTTACTCGTCGATCAACTTATTGAGCTTCTCAGCCTCGAAGTGCCCCGTCTTTGCCGCGTCGGGCGGTAACGCGGTGCCACCATTGGCAGCGGCCGCATTGAGCCGTTCAAGTGCCTGCCACAGCAGCGCGATTTGATGCTCCTGAGTGGCCGCATTGTCAATCAACCCGCGCATCGCGAGGCTGAGCGGGTCGTCATTTTGTGTCACGCCATAAGCGGAAAAACCCATACGCGATGCGGCTGCCTCGCGCTGCGCATCCGCCGCCTGTTCGATGATGCGGGCTGGATTTCCCACAGCAGTCGCGCCCGCTGGCACAGGCTTCGTCACAACGGCATTCGAGCCGATCTTTGCGTTGTCGCCCACTTCGTAGCCGCCCAGCACCTGCGCCCCCGCGCCCACAACAACGTTACGACCCAGCGTGGGATGCCGTTTCGCACCCTTATGGAGCGATGTCCCACCCAAAGTCACGCCCTGATAGATGGTGCAGCCTTCGCCGATGATCGCCGTTTCACCAATGACGACACCCATGCCATGGTCAATGAAAACACCTGCAGCGATTTGCGCGCCTGGGTGGATTTCAATGCCGGTTAGGAAGCGTGAGATGTTGGAGATGAAGCGACCGAACCAATACCACTGGCGCGTCCAAGCCGCATGGGCCAAGCGGTGCATCACCAGCGCATGCAGTCCGGGGTAGCAAGTCAGCACCTCCCAGCGGCTCTTCGCTGCTGGGTCACGCGTCAAGATGCAATCAATATCGTGGTTCAAACGGGCAAACATAAAACGGCAGTCATGAGGAAAAAACCAAGCGTCGATTGTCAGTCCAATGCCGAAGGGTTGCCGGCAACGGTTGTTTTTGACGCCACTCTGAGCATGGCTTTCGCAACGCCGCGCAAAATATGGATGTCCTCCTCCGTTGGTTGCGCCCGATTGAACAGGTGGTTCAAGCGAGGCATCAATTTTTTGGGCGCCTCTGGGTCCAAGAAGTCAATCGCAACCAACGCCTCTTGCAGGTGACCCAGCATGCCCTGCATCGCCTTCGCATCAGCCGCGCGATGTCCTTGTGGTGACGGCGCATCAACAGACCAATCACCAGCGACATCCAGAGCCATGCGCCAATCGTATGCAACCAATTGCACGGCTGCGGCCAGATTAAGTGAGCCAAAGTGAGGATTGGTTGGGATGCTCAGGCACACATGGGATTTGTAAACATCTTCATTGCGCATCCCAAAGCGCTCACTGCCAAAAAGAAAAGCAACACCGCTACGGGGTGGATCCTGCCTCAACTCGGCGAAGTGCAGACGGGGTGCGCGAGTGGGTGGCCCGAAATCGCGTGGTGTCATTGCAGTCGCGCACACATGGTCGATGCCTTCTAGGGCCTCGTCGAGTGTGGCGACAATGCGCGCCTTTTCAAGCACATCATTCGCACCGCTGGCCCGCTGAATGGTCTCCTCGCGGCGCAGAACATTGGCCCATCGGGGCTCGACCAGAACCAAGTCGTCAAAACCCATCACCTTCATCGCGCGCGCCGCCGCACCGACATTGCCGGCGTGACTGGTTTGGATGAGGACGAATCGGGTGTTCATGTTGGGACGATCAAAAAGCAACAATTCCACCGAAGTATGCCACTGCCCGCGGGGGGATCGCCTAAAATGACGGCTCTGCGTCATCGCACGCTCCCTCAAAGCTCATACACACCGTTATGTCATCCAATATCCACCCCATGTTGAACGTGGCCATCAAAGCGGCACGCTCAGCCGGCTCGATCATCAACCGCGCAGCGCTGGACGTCGAATCAATTCGTGTCTCGGCAAAACAGACCAATGACTTCGTCACAGAAATTGACCAAGCTGCCGAAGAAGCCATCATCGAAACGCTGCTGACCGCCTACCCCGATCACGGGATTCAAGCGGAGGAGTCAGGGGTTCAAAGCGGCCGTGGCCGTGACAAGGATTTCGTTTGGATCATTGATCCATTGGATGGCACAACCAACTTCATTCACGGCTTCCCCACCTACTGCGTGAGCATTGCCCTTGCCGTGCGTGGCAAGGTTGAACAAGCCGTTGTGTATGACCCGACACGCAATGATTTGTTTTACGCGACCAAGGGCCGCGGCGCATTCATGAATGAACGCCGCATCCGCGTCAGTAAACGCACGCTCTTGCGTGATTCGTTGATTTCAACGGGCTTCCCCTACCGCCCTGGCGATGAACTGATGCCTTATCTCGCCATGTTGGGTGACGTGACGTCGCGTTGCGCAGGCGTTCGCCGGCCCGGCGCCGCCGCACTCGACTTGGCCTACGTTGCCGCTGGCTTCTGTGATGGCTTTTTTGAAAAAGGCCTGTTGCCTTGGGACGTCGCGGCCGGCTCGTTGCTGGTCACTGAAGCCGGTGGTTTGATCGGCAACTTTACGGGCGAAGCCGACTTCATGGACCAGGGCGAATGCCTGGCGGGTAACCCGCGCGTCTACGGCCAGCTCGTGAACGTGTTGGGGAAGTACTCCAAGTTTGCAGGTGCCGAGGCGAAGGCAGAAGCCCGCGCTGCCGTGACAAAAGTCAAGAACGCGGGCCTAGGCGAATAAGCCCGCTTTTACCCGGCCTCTGGCTGAGCGCTGGGGGCCGCTTTCGCAAAAGCAGGGATCGCTTGACACGCCGCGTCAATTGACATGATGTGCGGCCAAGCGGATAAATCCACCTGAAAGCGCCGCGCGCTCTCAACCTGCGGAATCAGGTACACATCAGCCATCGACGGTGCCCCACCAAAGCAAAAATCACCTCGGTGCTTATCGGCTGCAAGCATCTGTTCCATGGCATCAAAAGCGGCGCCGATCCAGGTACCGCACCAGGCATTGACCCCCGCCTCATCGGTGCCGAACTGACTGCGGAGATACATCAAAACACGGCGGTTGTTGATGGGGTGCACGTCACAGCCCACCATCGCCGCCATGGCCCTGACATGGGCCCGCTCGATGGCATCGGCGGGTAACAACGGCGGATCAGGATAGGTTTCATCCAGCCACTCCAAAATCGCTGGCGATTGAATCAGATGGTGTGAACCTGTGCTCAAAACGGGCACCAATGCCTGGGGATTAATGGCACGAAAGGCGTCAGCCAAGTGCTCTTCGGTGCGCAAATCGACCGGGTGGTTCTCGACCGTCAAGCCCTTTAAATTGAGCGCAATACGCACACGGTGAGACGTCCCGCTGCGAAAAAAAGAATGCAAAGCTAACATGGTTTTTCTCCTGACAGAGATCCTGCGCGGCATCAATCGCCAACCCGCAAGTGTCCGATAATAGCGATTCTCCTGCCAACGCATGATTTAGAAGCGACCCTTGAAACCCACGCCCTCGCCCCTTCACGACGATCTCGTCGCTGCCGGTCATACGCCCATGATGGCCCAATACCTCAGCATCAAGGCGGCGTATCCCAACACGCTTGTGTTTTACCGCATGGGCGATTTCTATGAGCTTTTCTATGAAGACGCGGAGCGTGCCGCTGATCTCATGGGCGTGACGCTGACGGCGCGTGGGCAGTCGGCTGGCAAACCCATCCCAATGGCGGGTGTCCCGTTTCATGCTGTCGACAGCTACCTCGCCAAATTGGTGAAGTTAGGAGAGTCTGTCGCCATCTGTGAGCAACTGGGTGAGGTAACGGGCAAAGGCCCTGTCCAACGAGGCGTTGTGCGCATCGTGACGCCCGGGACGCTCACTGAGGCCGAATTGTTGGGTGACAAAGCGGAAGCCCGCGTGATGGTGGTGCACCAAGGCCCTCGGAACAAAATCGGTTTGGCCTGGTTGGCCATGACGCAGGGCATCATTGTTCTGGCCGAATGTACGCCAGATGAGATTGGGCAGTGGGTCAGCCGAGTGGCACCGCAGGAGCTGCTGCACAGCCCGGACATCACACCGGCACTGGAGAATCAACTCAACGACTGCGTATCCAGCGCAGGCGGTAACGGTGGACGGGTCGCCTTGACGCTTCGCCCAGCGGCTCACTTTGATGCGGGTCTGGGCGCGCGCAAACTACAAGCCCAGCTGCAGAGCATCAGTCTGCAAGCGTGGCACGCCGAAACGCTCACCTCGGCCCATGCCGCGGCAGGCGCGTTACTGGAATACGCGCGCCAAACGCAAGGGCGTGAGTTGGTCCATGTTCGCGAATTACAGGTTGCAAACGACGACGAACTCATCGCACTACCGGCCACAACGCGCCGCAACCTCGAACTCACCCAGACCTTGCGTGGGGACACAGAACCGACGATTTTCAGCCTGCTCGACACCTGTCTAACCAGCATGGGCAGCCGGCAATTGCGAGAGTGGCTACTCACTCCCAAAAGAGATCGCTCTGACGCGCAGGCGCGAATTGACAGCATTGCCGTGCTGCAATCACCCGGTACAAGCGCTCACTTTCAGAACCTGCGATCGACCATGAAAGGCGCTGCCGACGCGCAACGCATTACCGCCCGTATCGCGCTGCAGCAGGTCAAACCGCGCGAGTTGGTGTCGCTGGCGCGAACCTTGGAAAAAGCAGAGGCACTGTCAAAGGCGCTGCACGAAAGCCCACGCAACACACCGTTACTCACGACACTCGCGCGCGACCTCCAAATCGCCCCCGATGTCTCAACCCTCCTCCGCGCCAGTATTCACCCCGAACCGAACGCCATGGTGCGAGACGGTGGTGTGATCGCCGACGGGTGGGATGCTGAACTCGACGAGCTCCGTCACATTGCGACCAACTGCGACGATTTTTTATTGGCCCTCGAAGCGCGAGAGCGGGCGCGCACCGGTATCAACAACCTCAAGGTACAGTTCAACCGCGTCCATGGGTTCTTCATTGAGGTCAGCCAAGGACAATTGGCGCGCGTACCTGAGGACTACCGGCGGCGACAAACGCTCAAAAACGCCGAACGCTTCACGACCGCGGAGCTAAAGGCCTTTGAGGACAAGGCGCTCAGTGCACAGGATCGCGCACTGGCCAGGGAGAAGTGGCTTTATGACGACCTGCTAACGCGCCTTTGTGAATGGCTCGTCCCACTCAAGCAGATGTCGCGTGCCTTTGCTGTTGTGGATGCACTGGCAACCCTCGCAGAGCGAGCCAGCACACTCAATTGGGTTGCACCGACTTTCGCTCAGGAGCCTGGGATTCTGATTTCTGGCGGTCGGCACCCCGTGGTTGAGGCACGTTTGCAAGGCGCCACCGCAGCGGCTGTGGCGGGGCGCTCCGCGACCTTCATTCCGAACGACACACACCTGCACGCCAAGCAGCGGATGCAGATCATCACGGGGCCTAACATGGGGGGTAAGTCAACCTACATGCGCCAGGTCGCCGTCATCGTCTTATTGGCCAGCATGGGCAGCTATGTTCCCGCAAGTGCCTGTCGACTGGGTCCCATTGATGCGATTCACACCCGGATCGGTGCTGCGGACGATTTGGCGAATGCACAGTCAACCTTCATGCTAGAGATGACGGAAGCCGCGCAAATCCTGCATGCAGCCACCGAGCAATCACTCGTATTGATGGATGAGATTGGCCGCGGCACGTCGACATACGATGGCCTGGCCCTCGCTGCCGCCATTGCCACCAACCTGCACGACAAGCGCAA
>JALQVQ010000027.1 GCA_023260315.1 Burkholderiaceae bacterium | reverse complement strand
CCGCAGCCCTGCGCTTGTACTTAGACCTTGGTGAATCCGGCGTAAAAGCCCTGCAGGCCCGTGCCGCGCAGGCAGGGATGAAAGAAGCCGAACTGATCCACCACCTGCTGGCCCAGCCGGAACCCACAACCACCAGCCATGCCGCAACTTGTTGGTTGTTAGACGGGATATGGCGCATCATGAGGCGTCGCAACGCGCGAAGCTCGCGGATGAGCGTCGCAGGCGCGACGATGAAGCCCAAACGAAGACCGTGAGCCAGCGTTTTTGAGAGACTGCCCAGGTAAATCACGCGCTCGTTGGTATCCAAACTCTTGAGTGCGGGCGTCGGTCGGCTGGAGAAGTTCAGCTCGCTCTCATGGTCGTCCTCGATGAGCACGAAGTCATGCTGGTTTGCCAACTGCAGCAGCGTTGCTCGCCGAGACATCGACATGGTGACAGTTGTGGGGCATTGGTGACTGGGGGTGACGAAAACGTAATCACAGCCGTTGACCTTTTCGCTCGGAATCAAGCCGTCTTGGTCAATGTCAAGATCATGAAGATGCGGTGTGCGCAGCGCGAAGTTATTGCGTGCATCGGGATAGCCAGGTGTTTCCAGGCCCACGTGCGTGTGGGTTCCAACCAGCAGTTGGGCCAAAAGAAAAAGCCCCTGCTGGGCACCGCTCGTGACGAGAATCTGCTCGCGTTCCACCCATATCCCGCGCGCTGGGAGCAAGCGAGAGTGAATTTGTTCGATCAAGCTCGGGTCGTCCCGGTCGAGGTGGTCGGGCGCCCATGTCCTGACCGATCGGGCTTCGATCGTTTCAAGGATGCATCGACGCCAATTTCGAAACGGAAATTGGGTGGCATCGAATTGCCCGAAGACAAAGGGGTAGGGTTGTTGCTGCCAATCGCGTGGCTTTTCGATGTTCTGCTGCGAGGAAGGCGTTATCTGTAGCCGAGCGTCCCAATGGTTTTGGCGCGCCTCACCCAATGGCATGGACTCGCTAGTTTCGCGTCCCTTGTGTGTGACATCGGCGGGGGCCACACCGGTGGGTGTTACCTCGGCGACAAAAAAACCACTCCGAGGTTTGGCGATCAAAAAGCCCTGATCAACCAAGGCCTCAAGCGCAAGCGTCACGGTCGTACGGGACAGGCCCAGCGTCTCAGCCAGCATCCGGCTTGACGGCACCGGCGAGCCGGGTTGCAGGAAGCCATCCATGATGCTCTGTACCAAGGTGTCCCGCAGTTGTCCTTGGCGAGTCGGCGCGATGCCATCTAAACGCTTGAAAAGGCGCTGCCACATCAGATCGGCGGTACTTGAGGAACGGGACATTGCGCTGAAGTGGGTTGTTTATTCTGGCTTTAATCATAAACATAAATTGGCATTATGAGGTAGTGGTGACCTGCCTAGAATGGGGTCCAACGCAGCCATGCGTATCAACCGTTTCCCCCAAAAGATGGAGCCACCATGTCCGAGTACCTCAAGAAGTCAAACCCACCGGTTCAGAAGATTGACACCGAAACCAGCGAGACGGTTCAACGCATGTTGGCCGAGATTCAAGCAGGGGGAGAAGAAGCCGTTCGGCGCTATGCACGTGACTTTGACGGCTGGCACGGTGACATCGTTTTGGGAGACGATGCTTTTGCCAAAGCTGAGAAGGCACTCAGTGACGGTGTGAAGCAAGACA
>JALQVQ010000296.1 GCA_023260315.1 Burkholderiaceae bacterium | reverse complement strand
GGCAAGCCTGCAGTGGCGAGGGCTTTTGCTGGGGTCTGCCCGCTGACCATGGCCGCCACAGCGTTACGGTCGAGAGCCACATCATGACTGGCCTGTGCCATGGCCAAAAGCATGTCGATCTGCTGCGCCTCGCTGAGGGGACGACCCGCCACATGTAAACCGTGCGGAATGAGCGTGTACTCCAGCTCAAGGACCGCGGCCGATAAGTTCATGACCGACTTTTCAAGCGCATCGCCAGATAGCGTGGACGACCAAACGGGTTGGGCGGGCACCAAGTCAAGTGCGGCCGCTTCAGCTTGAATCGTATCGGCCATTGTTTGGCGCTCAGCGTTGTCGGGCTCAAGGAAACGCCACCGCTCCAAGCTCGCCTTCAACTCGTTGAGGCCCTTATAAAGGCCGGCTTGCGCGATTGGGGGCGTCAAGTAACTCACCAAGGTCGCACCAGATCGGCGCTTCGCAATGGCACCCTCTGATGAGTTGTTGGACGCGTAAAAATAGATATTCGGCAGGTCGTCAATCAGACGATCGGGCCAACAGTTACCAGCCATGCCCGACTGCTTACCCGGCATGAATTCGAGTGCGCCATGGGTGCCGAAGTGCAGTACCGCATGGGCGTCAAAGTCCTCGCGCAAGTAACGATAAAAAGCGGAGAAGGCATGCGTCGGCGTTAAACCCTTCTCAAACAAAAGGCGCATCGGATCGCCCTCGTAACCAAAGCCAGGTTGAACACTCACCAAGACGTTACCAAACTGCTTGCCGAGAACGAAGATATCTCGACCGTTGGTCAGTTGACGCCCGGGGGCCGGTCCCCACTGTGCTTCGATCTCTGTCAGCCAACGTTCCCGGCGCACATGCTCGTTAGCGGATATCAAGGTGTGTACGTTGGCGTTTGCCCCGTATTGCGCGGCGTTCCCGTGCAAGAGCGCATCGCGAAGGTCATCCACCGTCGGCGGTACATCCACGCTGTATCCCTGTGCAGCCATGGCGGACAAGGTGTGCCACAGCGACTCAAAAACAGACAGGTGCGCCGCACTGCCGATGCTGCCCGCATTGGGTGGGAAATTAAACAAAACAATGCCCACGCGGCGCTTGGCACGCTCACTGCGCTTCAAAGTAATCAGCTTTTTGACCCGCGCTGCAAGCATCATGGCCCGCTCTGGACACGAGTGCATGTCCTGGGTGTTGTTGCTCGCCCCAAAGGTGCAAGCGTGCTCACAGCCCGTGCACGTTACGCCAGCGGCACCGGGTCGCCCGCCAAAAACCATCGGGCTGGTCGAGCCATCCAATTCAGGAATGGCGACCATGATGGTGTTCTCGACCGGCAACAGGCCACGATCGGAGCCGCCCCATTGGTCAAGCGTTTGAAACTCCACCGGATGCGCCGCAACGTAAGGTACATCGAGAGATGCCAAGACGGCCTCCGCTGCCTTCGCATCGTTGTAGGCGGGCCCGCCCACCAATGAAAAACCAGTCAAAGACACAACCGCATCAACCGCGACACGACCGTTCTTCATAAAGAAGGCGTCAATCGCAGGACGTGAATCAAGGCCCGCAGCAAAAGCGGGAATGACGCGCAATCCACGCGCCTCCAGGGCGGCAATCACGCCGTCGTAATGCCCAGAATTTTTTGAAAGTAAGTAGGAACGCAGCAGCAACACACCCACCGTACCGAGCGCAGGCGCACCGGAGGGCTTTGGCAATTCAGATGAATCCTCGCTGAAGCGCCCTGCCATTCGTGGGTGGTAAACACCCACTTCGGGGTAGTCCACAGGTGGCGATACTTTGACCGTCCCGCGCAATCGGGCACGCTCGCCCTGTGCGGCGCAGTCAACCGTATGGCGAACCAGATTCAGCAGGTTCTCATCCGACCCCCCCAACCAGTACTGGAGGGTAATGAAATAGGCGCGAACGTCTTGAGCCGTTCCGGGAATGAAACGCAGCAGCTGTGGCAAGCGACGCAACATTTTCATCTGTGCAGCGCCACCGGTTTGTGATTTCTCTTTGTTGCCCCGCAACTTTTTAAGCAGTGCCATTGGGCCGCTGGCAGGCTTACTCATGTCGAACTTGCCAAGGCGCGTTAACTGCGTGACCTCCGTGGCGCTGGCCAAACAAATCATCGCGTCACAGTGCATGCGTCGCGCGCGCAAGTCAGGCAGGATCGGCAGAAAGTGATCCTCTAAAAACAACATGCCACAAATCACGATATCCGCTGCTGCGATATCAGAACGGCAGGCCTCAATCAGCGCCTCATTACCCGCGAACTCAGACGCCGCATGCATGCGCAAGCTCAAACCGGGGTAATCGCGGCGAAGCGTCGCGTCGGCGCGCACGAACGAACTGGCGAAGTGCGTATCCATGGTGACCACGACGACGCGAATGGGCGTCGTATCACGTACTTTGGATTCAATGCCCCGAGTAATAAGCTTTTGACTCATAGAGGGTCTCCGTCGTGATCAACGCCACGCCGCGTTCTAAGGCATATGCCTCGGTGTTCCGGCGCGCCTTACTGCGGACGAAAAACGGTATCTTCTTCAATTCTTTTTCGGCACCTGCATCCCAGTTCGCAATCGTGATGGGAGCTTGGCTGTTGGTCTCCGGCGAAACGACGGCAACAGGGGCATGCACGCCACCACCTAAATGCGACGGCGCGGCATCCTCGTGGAATTCGGCGTCACCACGGAACATCCCGATCAGGTGCTCCTCCAGCCCCATCATCAGTGGGTGAACCCACGTGTCGAACAACACGTTGGCGCCCTCGAAGCCCATCTGTGGCGAGTAACGGGCAGGGAAATCTTGCACGTGCACCGGTGCCGAAATGACGGCACAAGGCACACCGAGACGCTTTGCGATATGGCGCTCCATTTGGGTACCCAAGACCAGCTCAGGGTTCAACTCGGCAATGCGGGCCTCGATCTCGAGGTAGTCATCGCTGATGAGCGCCTCAACACCGTAAAGACTGGCAGCGGCGCGAACCTCGCGTGCAAATTCGCGGCTGTAGGTGCCGATACCCACCACTGTAAAACCCATCTCTTGGGCCGCTACTTTGGCCGCGGCCACTGCGTGTGTGGCATCACCAAAGACGAACACGCGTTTGCCCGTGAGGTAGGTTGAGTCCACAGATCGGGCATACCAAGCGGCACGCGCCACGGCACCCGCTAAGGCAACGTCTGCGTCGATGCCCGCCAAGCGAGCGACCTCTGCAATGAAGTCACGCGTGGCGTTGTTACCGATTGGGATTGTTTTGGTGAATGGCTGCTTGAAATTTCGCTCCAACCACTGGGCACTGAGTGTGGCGATTTCGGGATACAGCACGACGTTGAAATCGGCATCACTCAGGCGCCCGATGTCAGCAGGTGTGGCTGACAGGGGCGCAACCACGTTGATGTCGATGCCCATGTCCATCAAGAGTTTGCTGATTTCTTTCAGGTCATCACGGTGGCGGAAGCCCAACGCGGTCGGACCCAAAATGTTGCAACGTGGTTTTGCACCGGGGGAGCGTGGGATCGTCGGCTCGGCGGGCTTTGCCAATGCACGCACCAGTTGGTAGAAGGTCTCGGAGGCGCCCCAATTTTCTTTTCGTTGGTATGACGGTAACTCCAAGGCAACGACGGGCACGGGTAATTCCAGTGCCTTGCACAGACCACCCGGGTCATCCTGAATCAACTCTGCGGTGCAAGACGACCCCACCAACATG
>JALQVQ010000292.1 GCA_023260315.1 Burkholderiaceae bacterium | reverse complement strand
GGGCTGAATGCAACCTGCTTGAACGATCGGCCATCGGGCGCCAGGCAGCGGTTCGTGGGAATCTATGGTGAATTGGTCAAGCGCCTCCCGGATGCCGAATTCGTTATCTACGAGCCGATCGACTGCCCAAAGCGCTTTCGGGCGGACAACGCCAGCGGGTTGCGATTGGCCGTGCCATCGTCAAAGAACCCCGCGTTTTCTTGTTTGACGAACCCCTCTCTAACCTCGATGCAGCCCTGCGCGTGCAGACCCGTTTGGAGATTGCGCGTTTGCACCAGCGCATTGGTTCAGCCAGCATGATCTACGTCACGCACGACCAAGTCGAAGCCATGACCCTGGCCGACAAAATCGTGCTACTGCACACCGGCGACCGCATCGCCAATCACGGCTCCATCGCGCAAGTGGGTAGCCCGCTAACGCTTTACCACCGCCCCGCCAGCCTGTTTGTTGCCGAGTTCATCGGTTCCCCCAACATGAACATCCTGCCGGCGACGCTCACCACGCCAGACGCACAGCGCAGCGCGATCAGCATGGGTACATCGACCCTGCAAGCCTGCGTCGACACGCACACGCTCAACGCTGGCGATACGGTCCATCTGGGTTGCCGACCCGAGGACATGCAACTGGCCACTGAGCCAGCGCCTAACAGCCTCCCCGGCACCATCAGCCATATAGAAAAGCTGGGTGAAGCCTCACTCATCTACGTTGACATCAACGGGCAAGACAACCCGATTACTGTGCGCGTCGATGGCACCGCCCGTGAAACCGTCGGTCAAGCCGTACACGTCGTTCTGCCAGAGGCACTGATTCACGTATTCGACCGCACCGAGCGGGCATGCCACCGAACGGTTGATTTACCGGGTTAAGTCGGGTCAATTCATCTGAACCCGCAGTCTTTGCGGGTAATCACTTATTCCATCGTTCAACAGGTTCATTAACATCGCATCAAGTCCTCTGACCTCTGATATCTTACAAATCTACTTGAATCTGCACACCAAATGAGCGCCGCCACATGAAGTTGTCAACGCGAGTCCCCGCTTACAAAATGGCCGCACTCGAGATTCGCAAATTCATCGAGTCAAACGGTCTCACCGTAGGCAAGCCACTTCCCCCTGAAGCCACATTGGCCCAGCAGTTGGGCATCAGTCGGCCGTCACTGAGGGAGGGTGTCAAGGCGCTTGAGTCCGTTGGCGTGCTCGAGGCACGGCACGGTGATGGCGTTTATGTCGCCGATTTCTCCTTCGACTCGATTGTCGAAAACCTGCCCTATTCGATGCTTGCTGACAACGCACAGCTGACACAGTTACTCGAGGTTCGCACAGCGCTGGAGGTCGGCATGATCGCCAAGATTGCCGAAATTATTCCCAAAGCGGACATCGATGAATTACGACACCTCGCGATGCGGATGAAACAATTGGCTGAGCAGGGAAAGAGTTTTGCTGAAGAGGACAGGCTCTTCCACGCGCGCCTATTTGCCTGCCTCGAAAATCCTTTTCTCGACCGATTGGTGGATTTATTTTGGAAGGTCTTTCAAAAGATGGCCCACACGCTTCCTGTTGCCGCACCCAGCTCAGGGCAGCAAACCGCGCAGGAGCATCTTGAGATTGTGGAGCGACTCGCGCAGGGCGACGTAGCTGAATTGACGTCAGCCCACGAACGACATTTTGAAGAAATCAGAAAGCGAATTTTGCTACGCGCCAGCAATTGACGAACCCAGTTTTTTGGCCCCGCTCGATTAAACATGGCCAAGCGGGATTACCGATTTCAAAATGGCCATGAGGAGATCATCATGCAGATTAAAAAATGGTTAATCGGAACGGCTCTGACAGTTGGACTTGCGGCTGCCCATGCGCAAACGACGCTCCGTCTGGGTATGCAGTTACCCGAGACACATCCGTCCTACCAAGGCGCACTGGAAATCAAAAACACTTTGGAGAAGCTCTCCAAAGGGGCCATGACGCTGCGTATTTTCCCGAATTCACAGCTCGGTGACTTCAAAGCCATGGTCGCGCAGACCCAAGCTGGTGAGCTTGACATGGCCATGACCGGTTACCCCGACATGAGCTACGTCATTCCAGAGCTGAAGTTGATCGGCGCCCCCTACGTGGTCTCAGACTACGCGCACCTGCGCTCAGTGATTAAAAGTCCTTTTGGGCAAAAAATGGATGCCAAATTCCGCGAGAAAGGCATACGCGTATTGGACGTCTGGTACGAGGGTGCTCGACACACAACCGCGAACAAGCCAATCAACAGCATGGCGGATCTAAAAGGCTTGAAGATGCGTACGCCCAACGTACCGTTCTTGATTGCCTATGCGAAGGCTGTCGGCGCGACGCCAGCGCCTGTCGCATTTGCTGAGGTCTATTTGGCTCTGCAAACCAAGCAAGTCGATGCGCAGGAAAATCCGCTGCCAACGATCGATGCTGCCAAACTTTACGAGGTTCAGAAACACATCGCTTTGACGGGCCACTTTATCGCCAGCTCATCAATCCTGATGAGTGATAAGTCCTGGGGCAAGCTAACTGAAGAGCAACGCAAGTGGGTGTCGGAAGCGGCCGAAGCCGGCGGGCGAGTCAGTAGCAAGCTGGTTGCCGATAAGGAAAAGAGCTTGATCGATACCTTCAAGAGTCGCGGCATCAGCTTCACGCAGCCAGACACCGCGCCCTTCCGTGCCGCGATGCAGGGTTACTACGACGAGCTCGAAGCCGAATTCGGCAAAGGTGAGATCCAAAAAATCATGTCTGCAAAGTAAGCATTAAATGCAAGCAACACAAGAAAATGACCCCGAAGAGGGGCTCCAAGCAATCCATTGGGAAGGCTGGGTCGCATCAATCTTTTTGATTGCACTTTGTGGTGTCATTTTCTTGCAAATCCTCGGTCGCTTCGGGTTTTTTCCTGGTCAGGTTTGGACCGAGGAACTCACCCG
>JALQVQ010000308.1 GCA_023260315.1 Burkholderiaceae bacterium | reverse complement strand
CGCGCGTGGCGTGAAGACCATGTTTGGCATCATGGGCTCGGCCTTCATGGATGCCATGGATATTTTTGCCCCCGCCGGCATTACCTTGATTCCCGTTGTTCATGAGCAAGGCGCTGGCCACATGGCCGATGGCTATGCCCGTGTCAGCGGCCGCCACGGTGTGGTGATTGGCCAGAACGGCCCGGGCATCAGCAACTGTGTGACGTCCATCGCTGCCGCCTTCTGGGCGCACAGCCCTGTCGTGATCATCACGCCCGAGACAGGCACGATGGGTATGGGTTTGGGCGGTTTCCAAGAAGCCAACCAATTGCCCATGTTCCAAGAGTTCACCAAGTACCAAGGCCACGTGAACAACCCCAAGCGTATGGCTGAGTACACCGGTCGTGTGTTTGACCGTGCCATTTCAGAGATGGGTCCCACCCAGCTGAACATTCCCCGTGACTACTTCTACGGTGAGATCACCTGCGAAATCCCTGCTGAGCAAAAAATTGAGCGCGGCGCAGGCGGTGAAAACAGCTTGAACGAAGCCGCAGAGCTGTTGGCAACGGCCAAATTCCCAGTGATCTTGTCAGGTGGTGGTGTGGTGATGGGCGATGCGGTCGCTGAATGCCAAGCCCTGGCTGAGCGTCTCGGCGCACCCGTGGTCACCGGCTACTTGCGCAACGATGCATTCCCAGCCAGCCACCCATTGTGGGCGGGCCCATTGGGTTATCAAGGCTCAAAGGCGGCGATGAAGTTGATCGCTCAGGCCGATGTGGTGGTGGCGTTGGGTTCACGCATGGGTCCGTTCGGAACCTTGCCCCAACACGGCTTGGATTACTGGCCGAAAGAGGCCAAGATCATTCAGGTCGAGGCCGATCACACCAACCTGGGTTTGGTGAAGAAAATTTCTGTCGGTATCTGCGGCGACGCGAAGGCAGCCGCGAAAGCGATTACAGCCCGTTTGGCGGGTAAAGCATTGGCTTGCGATGCCACCAAAGACGCACGCGCCAAAACGATTGCGGATGAAAAGGCCGCCTGGGAAAAGGAACTCGACGAGTGGACCCACGAGCGTGACGCCTACAGCTTGGACATGATCGAAGAGGCGAAAGGCGAGAAGCCTTTCAGCGGCGGTGAGTACCTGCACCCCCGTCAGGTCTTGCGCGAGCTTGAGAAGGCGATGCCCAAGCGTGTGATGGTGTCAACCGACATCGGCAACATCAACTCAGTGGCTAACAGCTACTTGCGCTTTGACGAACCACGCAGCTTCTTTGCCCCCATGAGCTTCGGTAACTGCGGCTACGCATTGCCAACCATCATGGGTGCCAAGTGTGCCGCACCGGATCGTCCCGCCATCGCTTACGCCGGTGACGGTGCATGGGCCATGAGCATGGTGGAGATCATGACGGCTGTGCGCCACAACATCCCCGTAACGGCTGTGGTGTTCCACAACCGTCAGTGGGGTGCCGAGAAGAAAAACCAAGTGGACTTCTACAACCGCCGCTTTGTGGCTGGTGAGCTCGAGAGCGAGAGCTTCGCGGGCATGGCGAAGGCCATGGGCGCAGAAGGCATCGTTGTCGACAAGCTCGAAGATGTGGGTGCTGCGCTGAAGAAGGCGGTTGATATGCAGATGAACGAGGGCAAGACCTGCGTCATCGAAATCATGTGTACCCGCGAATTGGGTGACCCCTTCCGCCGCGATGCGTTGGCAAAGCCAGTGCGTTTGTTAGACAAGTACAAAGACTTCGTTTAAGGCGACATCACTGGGCTGACTTGTCTTGCGCACGCGTGCGTTGGGCAAGTCGGCCCTTTTTCTATTTCCGGGATACCGACACCATGATCAATGAGTTAGCAGCACGCGCCAAACAATCGCCGAAGCGAATCGTCTTACCCGAGCTGGCGGATGCGCGGGTTCGCAGCGCCGGCATCAAGGCGCACAACGATGGTGTTGCGCAGGTGATTTTTGTTGGCAGCGCCACCGATGCACCGGCGGAGGGTACGTGGCCTGCTGACAGGGTGGTCCGTGATCCTAAAACCGACGAGCATCGCTACCGCTTGGCGAAGGCCCTGCAAGTGTGTCGCGCAAAAGAAAACTTGAGCATCGAAGATGCCTTGCTCCGCTTAGAAAACCCCCTCACCTTCGCCGCCATGATGGTGCGTGAGGGTGATGCAGACGGCATGGTGTGCGGCGCTGTCACGACCACAGCTGATGTGGTGCGGGCATGTATCCAGTTGATCGGTGTTGCGGACGGAACCCCATTGGTGTCGAGCTTTTTCTTGATGTACAAAGACGGTGATCAGGGCCAAGCTGGGCAGCGTTTGGTGTTCACGGATTGTGGCTTGGTGATTGACCCCAGCGCCCAGGAGCTTGCACACATCGCGAGTGCCGCGGCGAACAGCGCGCGCCAATTGATGGCTGTCGAACCACGCATGGCCATGCTCTCATTCTCAACAGCAGGTAGCGCGCGCCACGAGCGGGTAACCAAGGTACAAGAGGCCACTGCGTTTTTGCGCGACATGCGTCCCGAGTTAGCCGTCGATGGTGAGGTCCAACTGGATGCGGCACTGGTGCCTTCGATCGCCGCGCGGAAGTTGCCCGATTCACAGGTCAAGGGTGACGCCAACGTGTTGGTCTTCCCCAATTTAGATGCTGGCAATATTGGCTACAAATTGGCAGAGCGGTTGGGCGGATTCACGGCGTTGGGCCCCTTGCTGCAAGGCTTGAAGAAGCCTGCCAATGACCTGTCGCGTGGTTGTTCGGCGGACGACGTTTATGGCGTCATTTGCACCACGGTCGTACAAGCACAGGTTTAGATCACCGCACCGTCAGCCGCGTTCAGCGGCGTTGTCGTAACGCACGCTGGGCCTCGAAGCCGACTTTCAGGATATCGGCAATGCTTTGGGTTTGAACCGCATGCGTATCGGTCCAGCCAAGGCAGTGGCGGTAATAAACGCTCAAATCCAAACCGACGCCCAGCCCCATGACGGCAACCTCACCCGCGCGTTCGATCTGTCGCAAGACAGTGCGCAGGTGATGATCCAAATAAAACTCGCTGTTGGTGCGTTGTGTCGCGGTTTCCATTGGGGAGCCATCGGAGACCACCATCACCAAGCGCTGCGTGACGGGCAAGGCCAGCAACCTTCCTGCAGCCCATTGCACAGCTTCACCATCCAAACCTTCGCGATACAAATCAGGCTTGAGCAACGCCGCAATCGATAAGGCCGCCGCACGCCGCGTTTGGCTGGCCGACTTTAAAACCATGTGTAAGCGCTCTGCCAAGCGTCCGGGGTCTGTGGGGCGTCCCGCACGCTCCCAAGCCTTTTGAGCCTTGCCACCGTTCCATGACGCCGTGGTGTAGCCCAGCACTTCGGTTTGAACACCCGCGCGCTCGAGAACGCGAATCAGCACCTCGACCATCGGCAAAACGCGCGGCAGCTGATTGCGCATCGAGCCAGAGCAATCCAATAGGATCGATACCGCCGCGCTCATCTCGGGTTGGTAACGCTCTTGCTTAAACACGTTGCGCTCTTGCGGCGAGGTGACCAGCAAAGACAATCGCTCGGCGCTGAGGTAGCCCGACTCGGTCTCCAGCTCCCAACCGTTGCGAACCGGCACCGCCCATTGCCGCCTCACCCGCTCGACCAATGCCCCGATGTTGACCGGTGATTCGAGCAACCAATCATCGATTTGGCGCCTGTACCCGGGTAACAATGCGGCGCGAACCAGCTCATCACCCGTGCGCTCAATGTCAAAGCGATCGGTAAAAACGCGATAGGGACTGCGGCTACCGCTCACCGTTTTGCCATCACCCGTGGCGATTTGCAGGAGGTCGGTAAACGGCTTCTCGATGGGACGGAGCAGGGCTGCCAACAGGGCCGCTGCGCGCTTGCTAAAGCGACGGGCGTTGGGCGGTAAGGT
The DNA here is from genome assembly GCA_023260315.1 of Burkholderiaceae bacterium. GTDB lineage: Bacteria > Pseudomonadota > Gammaproteobacteria > Burkholderiales > Burkholderiaceae_C > RS62. The sequence goes on along the minus strand of JALQVQ010000308.1, from coordinate 5,108 downwards.
TTGCGCCTCGGCCTCCAGCCAATCGGCGACGCCCATCGCAACCAACCACGCCGCCTCGGTGTAGGCCTTGGCGTCAGCGCGTTGCCGACGCATGACCTGAAAGTGGCCGCCCCACTGCGGCCCCACCAGCGATGCGCGCATGGTCTCCATCACATCGGTGTCCTCATCGGCGATGGGTTGACCGTTGATGAGGGAGCGCGCACTGCCAATCACGGTAAACAACAACAGACCGGTTTGCGTCTCTGTGATCAGCGATGCCTTGAACTGAATCACCCAGTGCTCATAGGCCTCAAAAAGATTTTGCTTGACGCCAGGCCACCGCTCAGACACCCGATACTCATCGCGAAATTGGCACAGCACGCCATAAACCAGATGGGCCATGGCCAGCTTGACGTCGGCATTGGGCGGAGGGTGGTCACGCAAAGTGCCACCCAACAGGTGCGCCGCTGCGGCATCGGCGGTGGCACGGGCTTGGGGTCCGTCTGAACGAGAGTCATGGTGTGTGGCCCCCGTCTGAATACCCGCCTCACCAATGAATAGCCGGTGTGCCGAAGGGTAAATACCCGCCTCGCCCGTTAGGGCACGCGCCACACTCGCTGCCAGCTCATCGGCGTCACGAAGGGCAATGCCTGATGGCTGGGTATCGGTACTCAAAACAAGCGCCGTTTAATTACGAACGCAATGCCGCACTGGCATCCGCAGTTGGCAACGTCTCACCAAAGCAGCGCTGGTAAAGCTCGGCAACCAAGGTGTGCTCGCTGGGGTCGCACTTGTTCAGGTAGGACAGCTTGAATGCCAATACGCGGTCCTGGAACAAGGCAGCGTTCTCACCCCAATTGATCAAGGTGCGCGGCGACATGAGGACCGATAGGTCGCCCATGGCGTAGCTTTGACGGGTGAGGTTGGCCAATGCAATCATCGCGTTTGCAACGCGCAAGCCCTCGCCTTGCGCGAGGCTCGGTACCTGCGCGGTCAGAATCGCCAACTCCTTTTCAGCGGGCAGATAGTTCAGTGCGACAACCAAATTCCAACGATCCATTTGGGCCTGGTTGATTTGCTGAACGCCGTGGTAGAGGCCCTGCGTGTTACCTTGACCGACGGTGTTGGACGTGGCGAAAAGGCGGAAAGCCTTGTGGGGATGCAGGGTTCGGTTTTGCTCCATTAAAGTGAAGGAGCCTTCGCGCTCAAGCACACGCTGGATCACAAACATCACGTCGGGGCGGCCTGCATCGTACTCATCCAAAATCAGTGCAATGGGCTTGCGCATGCACCACGGCAAGATACCTTCTTGAAATTTCGTGACCTGATGGCCATCTTGCATGACGACCGTGTCTTTACCCACCAAATCAAGGCGGGTGATGTGGCCATCAAGGTTGACACGCATACACGGCCAATTGAGGCGTGCAGCAACTTGTTCAATGTGCGAGGACTTACCACTGCCGTGCAGCCCCTGGACCAGCACACGCTTGTTATGCATGAACCCCGCCAAAATCGCCTGAGTGACCTCAGGCTGAAACTGATAAGCGGGGTCGATGGCGGGAACCAAATCCATACCCGAGGTAAAGCCGTTGACGCGCACATCGGTGTCTAAGCCGAAGAGCTCGCGGGCGGAAAAGGTTTGATCGGGCAGTTGCATGGTGGGTTCCAATGGGTCGGCTTAGGCCGATAGGCTGTTGATGTCAGGGCCGCTGGACGCCTGCTCTTCAATGGCTTGCAAGGCCTGGGCTGCGCGCTGCAGGGCTGGAATGGCCGCCTCAACCCGCTGAGGCGTGAGCCGCATACTGGGGGCTTGCACGGCCAAACCGAGGTTCGATGACCGGTTGGTGCTGGGCACTAAAACCGCCACACAAATGAGGCCCGGCAGGTATTCCTCGCGGTCGTAACCGACGCCATCCCGTTTAACGGTTGCGATCTCGGCCTCAATCGCATCCATATCGGTCAGGGTGTTGGGCGTGAAGCGCTCCAACGCGACCTGCCCCAACAACCGACGGCGTTGGCTCGGTGTCATTTGGGCCAAAAATAATTTCCCAGTCGCCGAGCAATGTGCCGGAACCACCGACCCCGCTTGCAAATAAAAGCGCAGCGGCGCTGGCGTCTCCACACGATCGAGGTAGACCACCTCCGATCCATTGAATGCGGTGAGGTTGCAGGTCTCTCCCACCTCTTCAACCAAGCGCCGCAAAACCAAATGGCGCGCTCCGTGCACCGTGTTGTTGAGCAACACAGTTTCTGCCAACTGGCGCAGACGCAACCCAGTTGTATATTGACGCCCATCGCCATCGCGCTGCACCATGCCAGCCATTTCGAGCTGCTGCAGCATGCGGTGGACGGTTGGCTTGGGCAAACCGGTCTCCTCAACCAGCGTTTGCAGGGTTGCGAAACGGTCCATCTTCGCCAAGGCCTCGAGCAGCGCGAACTGGCGCATCGTGGGCTTGTCGTTATCCAAAGTGGTCACGTTTGGCGCCACCACGGGCGGCGGCGCGGGCTTTTTTTGTGGCTTCATGCCTGAATAATAACAAATTTCAAAATTAAATGTGATTTGTCTCGTTTTTTAAAAAAACTTGACACTTTTATCATTTTTAAGCATGATTCAACAAGTTTTTGGAACCGCCCGTTCCATAAAAGGAAAACATGTCAAACGCCACCCCCTTTGCCTCATTAATGAAACGGATCGGATTTTCCGCTTGGTCACATGGCGTGGCTTTGAGCGGCGTTGTCGCCATTGCGGCGACGTTTGTGGCCGAGCACTACGGTGGCCCCAAATACCTGTACGCGCTGTTGATGGGAATGGCCTTTCACCACCTCAGCCAGGTTGACCGCTATAGCGCCGGTATTGAGTTTGCAGCCAAAAAGCTGGTGCGATTCGGTGTCGCCTTGCTGGGTTTGCGAATCATGCTCAGTGACCTGCAAGATTTGGGATGGCTGGGCGTCTTTGCACTCATCAGTGGCCTGGTACTGACCATTGGGTTTGGCATGTGGATGGCCAAGCGTCTCCAGCTGCCACGCAGTTTGGGTCTGCTCTCGGGCGGTGGCACGGCAATCTGTGGCATCTCGGCAACCCTGGCGTTATCGGCGACCATGCCACCGAGTAAAGAGGTCGAAGAAATGACCTTGCTCACCGCAATTGGTATTGCCGCGTTCTCGACCGTTGCCATGGTGCTATACCCCGTATTGGTCGTCGCCCTGTCTTTGACGCAAGCAGAGGCTGGGTTGTTCTTGGGTGGGGCAATTCATGACGTCGCCCAAGTGGTGGGCGCGGGCTACATCATCTCGCCCGATGTCGCTGACTCCGCAACGTTGGCCAAGATGTTTCGCGTCGCCATGCTGATGCCACTGGTTATTGTCTTTTCGCTTGCCTTTAGCCGTGCGCGCAGTGACTCCGCAGGGCTGGGGAATGTTGCCAAAAAGCCAGGCCTTATCCCTGGATTCTTGGTCGTATTTGTCGCATTAGCTGTTCTGAATAACGTCGTCGAATTGCCCAAACAGGCGGTGGGCTTTTTGAGCGATCTGTCGGGTTGGTGCTTGGTCATCTCAATCGCTGCACTCGGCGTAAAGACGTCACTGCAAAAGCTGTCCGAGCTTGGGTGGCGTCCCATCATCTTGCTGGCCAGCGAGGCGCTCTTTATCGCCAGCTGGATGTTGGGAATGGTCTTCCTGATGCGTCAGTTCAGCTGAGCCGCCACTGCGAGGCGTCGATCGGCAAGAATGCCTCGATCGCCGCCGTCGCAATGACGTGGGTCGTTCCTTGTTCAGCGTCAACCACGTCGAGACCACCGAAGACCGCTGTGACCGTCGCACGCCCACGCGGCAGCTCTTTCGCGACCACGTCACAATCAACCATCTCCGGCTTTTGAACCCCAATCGTGACCTGCACGCGCATGGCCTGATGGTCGTAGCCCAGCGAACGAAACAAAACGATGGACGAGTGATGCAGCGCATCGTGGACCGCGCGTATAGCGGCTTTCGTGTAGTCCAAGCCGTAGAGATCGTTACCCGTCCCCATCTCAAGGATGATGCGCTTTTCTGTGGCCTGGCTATCAGACATCGGTCGGCTCCATATCGAAGGACACCATGATGGCGGCGTTTGCCACGACGCTTGTCCCAGGTTTATCGTGACGCACGATGTCGAGTCCGCCTTTCACGACGGTGATGTGCGGCTGGCCGTAGGGGAAGATTCCCATCAACACGCTGGCATCCACCAGATCGGGGCGCTGCACGCCGACTTCGACGTCAATCAACATGGCCTCACGGTCGAAGCCAAAAGCGTCTGCAACGTTTAACGAGTTGTGCCACAAGGCATCACGAATCGCTCGTGCGCAGGCCTCTGTGTAGTTAAGGCTGCGGATGGAGGTACCCATTCCGAACTGCGTGACAACGCGTTTTTTTGCCATAAGTAGCGCTCCAAATAACCGCAACAGCGGCAATAGCCTTAACTGTAATCTCGAATCACGTAGTGTTTGGTGGTGGTTTCGATGACTTCCCAAAACCCACGGAACCCGTTAGGGATGAGAAAGCTGTCGCCCGTGCGGAATGTTTGCGCTGAGCCGTCCGCGGCAATGAGACGAACATGGCCCGAGATGATCACGCAGAACTCATCCCGGTCGGTGAAGGCGTGCCACTTACCGGGTGTGCTGGTCCACGTGCCAGCAATGAGGTCGCCGCTGGGGTTAGCAAATCGACCAACCGATTGGTGGTGTGGGTCACCCGCAACCACACGGTCAGGGAGATCCGCCAGTCGACGCGCTTCCCACGCATCGCTGGCGGCAGAAAAATCAATGACCTTTACAACCATTCAAAAGCCATTCGATTAAAGCTTCTCATCGTTCAGCCAATACCACTTGTAGAGGAAGTACTGACCGAATCGACGGAAAGGTGCGAAGGCTTCCGAACGCACCATATTCATGACATTGGGGTACTCGAGCGGCGAGTTGTAGATGGGAAGATTGAAGACCTCTTGGTCGTTATCCTTGCCCGCCACACGCTGTGCAACGCGCTTACCCGCCCACGTTGAGAAAGAGACACCGTTGCCGCCATAGCCGACAATGCCGAGTTTTTTACCGCGTGTCTCGAATGAGCCAGTGGCGGTTTTCTGCCAGACGCCGCGGTGC
>JALQVQ010000271.1 GCA_023260315.1 Burkholderiaceae bacterium | reverse complement strand
CGTCTTTGAAGCGGTCGGGCAAAACGCAGCAGGCAACCTGTCCGATGAGGATTTGGAACAAATCGAGCGACGCGCCATTCCCAGCACCGGGTCTTGCGGTGGTATGTACACGGCTAACACGATGTCAAGCTCGTTTGAAGCGTTGGGCATGAGCCTGCCCTACTCCTCAACGATGGCCAGCCCTCACGATGAAATCGTCGGCTCGGCAGCTGAATCAGCACGCGTGTTGATCGAGGCGGTGAAGAAAGACTTAAAGCCACGCGATATCGTGACCAAAAAAGCCATCGAGAACGCTGTGGCTTTGACCATGGCAACGGGCGGCTCAACCAATGCCGTGTTGCACTTCTTAGCCATCGCGCACGCAGCGGGCGTTGAGTGGTCACTGGACGACTTCGAGCGCATCCGCAAGGTCACCCCAGTGCTGTGCGACTTGAAGCCGAGCGGCAAGTACCTGGCCGTTGACCTGCACAAGGCTGGCGGTATCCCACAGGTTATGAAAATTTTGTTGAAAGCCGGTTTGCTGCATGGCGATTGCATGACCATCACGGGCAAGACGATCGCGGAACAATTGGCAGACGTCCCAGACGAGCCACGCGCGGACCAAGACGTGATTCGCCCCATTAGTAACCCGATGTATGCCCAGGGACACTTAGCGATTCTCAAAGGCAACCTCAGCCCCGAGGGCTGCGTGGCGAAGATCACTGGTCTCAAAAACCCAACCATTACAGGCCCTGCCCGCGTGTTTGATGACGAGCAGTCGGCGCTCAAAGCCATTCTTGACGGCAAGATCGTTGCCGGCGATGTGATGGTTCTTCGCTATCTGGGCCCCAAAGGTGGTCCGGGCATGCCAGAGATGTTGGCCCCCACAGGCGCACTGATTGGTGCGGGTTTGGGCGAGTCTGTTGGCTTGATCACAGACGGTCGGTTCTCCGGCGGCACCTGGGGCATGGTCGTTGGCCATGTCGCGCCAGAGGCTGCGGTCGGTGGCAACATCGCGCTGATCGAAGAGGGTGACACCATCACGATTGATGCGATTGAGCTGAAGCTCAACGTGCATGTCAGCGATGCGGATTTGGCAACCCGCCGATCCAAGTGGAAAGCCCCGGAACCACGCTACACCCGGGGTGTACAGGCCAAATTTGCCTTCAACGCCTCAAGCGCGAGCAAAGGTGCGGTTCTCGACAATTTCTGATCCATTTCTCGACGAAACCCTTGGTGAACCGGGGTTTCAAAAATTGTGTAAATTAGGCTTTCTACGCTCTGCAGTCGCGCTTGTTGCCAGCCGCTAGACACACGACGTGGCGTTGAATACGACTTTGAATTTTTTAAGGAACCCAAATGAAAAAACTCCTGATCGCGATTGCAGCAACCACCGTTTTAGCCGCGCCCGCCATGGCTGACATGGCATTGGCAAAAGCGAAAAACTGTATGGCTTGCCACGCCGTTGACAAAAAATTGGTTGGCCCCTCCTACAAGGACGTCGCCGCCAAGTACGCGGGTGACAAAGAGGCGTCTGCCAAATTGGCAACAAAAATCATGAAGGGTGGTGCCGGTGTTTGGGGTGCAATCCCGATGCCCGCGAACCCACAAGTCTCCGCCGAAGAAGCGAAGAAGCTGGCCGACTGGGTCCTGGCAACGAAGTAACACAGGCGCCAAGTAAAAAAGCCCGCCCCTTTTACAAGGGCGGGCTTTTTTTATGCCGAAATCAGCGGGCTGGCTTCAAAGCGCTTTGGCTAACTGGGCCAGAATCGCCGGGTTCTCAAGCGTGCTGGTGTCTTGGGTGATCTCTTCACCTTTCGCCAAAGTGCGCAGCAAGCGACGCATGATCTTTCCGGAACGGGTCTTGGGCAGGTTGTCCCCGAAACGCACCTCCTTGGGCTTAGCGATCGGACCAATCTCGGTACCCACCCAATCACGCAGGATTTTGGCAATCCGTTGCGCCTCTTCTCCCTCGGGGCGCGCGCCTTTCAAAACGACAAAGGCCACAATCGCCTCGCCAGTCACATCATCTGGACGCCCAACAACGGCCGCCTCCGCGACCAAATCGGTCTTGGCCACCAATGCAGATTCGATCTCCATTGTTCCCATCCGGTGACCCGAGACGTTCAAAACGTCATCGATGCGCCCTGTGATGCGGAAATAGCCTCGGTCTTCACTGCGGACAGCGCCGTCGCCGGCAAGGTACATCGTCCCACCCAGTTCGGCAGGGAAGTAGCTCTTCTTGAAGCGCTCCGAGTCTCCCCAAATGTTTCGGATCATGCTGGGCCATGGGCGTTTGACAACCAACATACCGCCAGAGCCGTTTGGCAGGTCGTTACCCAACTCATCGACGATCGCCGTCATGATGCCGGGCAGTGGCAACGTGCAAGATCCAGGCACCAAAGGTGTTGCCCCGGGTAAGGGCGTGATCATATGACCACCGGTCTCGGTTTGCCAGAACGTATCGACGATTGGGCACTGTTCGCCGCCGACATGGCGGTGGTACCACATCCAGGCCTCTGGGTTAATCGGCTCGCCCACTGAACCCAATAGACGCAGGCTCGAGAGATCTGACTTGTTGGGGTGCACCAACGCGTTGCTCTCAGCCGCTTTGATGAGTGAGCGGATCGCGGTCGGCGCCGTGTAAAAAATGGTGCACTTGTGACGTTCGATCATTTGCCAGAAGCGACCGGCGTTGGGGAACGTGGGCACACCCTCAAATACGATTTGGGTGGCACCCGCTGCCAGGGGGCCGTAAGCCACGTAGGTGTGACCCGTGATCCAGCCAATGTCCGCCGTACACCAGAACACGTCAGAGGGCCGCAGGTCAAATGTCCAATTCATGGTCATCCGGGCCCACAACAGATAGCCCCCGGTTGCGTGTTGAACGCCCTTGGGCTTACCGGTTGAACCCGAGGTGTAAAGCACGAACAGCGGATGCTCAGCGTTCACCACTTGTGGGGCACACACGTCGCTCTCTTTGGCCACCAAGTCGTGCATGAAGTGGTCGCGGCCGGCCACCATATTGACACTGGAGGCCGTGCGCTGATAAACGATGACCGATTTGACCGCCTCACAACCGCCTAACGACAACGCCTCGTCCACGATACCTTTGAGCGGTAACTCTTTGCCACCTCGCATCTGGAAGTTGGCGGTCACGACGGCGCAAGCGCCCACGTCAATAATGCGCTCCTGCAACGCCTTTGCAGAGAACCCACCAAACACCACGGAGTGGGTGGCGCCGATGCGCGCGCAGGCTTGCATGGCGACAACACCCTCGATGGTCATTGGCATGTAGATGATCATGCGGTCACCACACTTCACACCTTGTGACTTGAGCGCGTTGGCAAACTGGGAGACACGGCCCAATAGCTCTTTGTAGGTGACTTTGGTCACCGCGCCGTCATCCGCCTCGAAAATGATGGCTGTCTTGTTTTCTG
>JALQVQ010000254.1 GCA_023260315.1 Burkholderiaceae bacterium | reverse complement strand
AAGGTATGGAAGACGAGCCAATGATCATTGAAGAGTCTCTTGAAGACTGGGTGATGAAGGCGTCGAGTACTTGTAGGCCCTGCGCGCGTGTGACGGGCCAGCCAAAGGTGTCGAGGCTGCCGGGGTTGTCTGGCAGTTCTTTATTCACCAGAGCAATGACGGCTTGTGTGATGTCATCGGGTGCAAATCGCGTGGGCGGCGGGACATCTTTCGGTCCGCCTTTTTCGAAGCTACCCCGGTTATCGGCATCAAAGTTCCACTGCCCGCCGACCGGATCTTTTCCGGCCATCAGAATGCCCGTCTTTTGCCGAAGCTCGCGATAAAAGTATTCCAAGCGAAGTTGCTTACGGCCTTTTGCGTGTGCCGCAAAATCCCGAACCGTGGTGAAGAAATGCGTGTCATCCCGAATCGCCAATGGTCGGTCCGCTTCGCTTGCCGCAGCGCGCAGCGCTTGCAGGACGCGCCAATCGCCCGGCGCCGTCATGATGAGGTTTTGGGGCTGGTGAGTGGCAATGGCTCGGGTCAATTCGCGACCCAGCGTGCCGGTATTGTGTGGGTCATCCAAAGCGGTGTAAATCACCGTCATGCCCCGTGCTTCGAGCGTTTGCGCGAAGTGACGCATCGCACTGAGAAAGACAGCGGTTCGCTGCTTCGAGGAGGGAATGTGGGTCGATTCCTCGCGAACCTCGGCCATCCAAATGGCGTCTTGTGTTACGTCAAAGTCGGCGAGTGCGCTGGCAGATTCGTCAAGTTGGTCCCCCAGCACCAAAACGAGATTGCGGATGCTTTTGGCAGGTGCTGTCATGCAGGCGTTCGCTTTTTGTTTTTTCGACAGGCGTCCGAGCAAACTTTGACCTCATCCCAGTTTTTCGCCCATGATTTGCGCCATGTCATCTCTCGCCCGCAGACCGTGCAGGGCTTGCTGGGGAGGTGCTGCTTGTTGCCCTTGAAGCCTTGCTTCATGAGACCACCAACGCGCAGGCCTGCAATTGTTCGATGGTCACGATCTCCAAAGCCTTTCGATGCGTGGCGGCGAGCACCACTGGCGGCGCAACGCCTGCCTCGAAGGCCTCCAGCCAACGCCTCGCGCAGAGGCACCAGCGGTCGCCCGCTTTCAGGCCCGCGAATCGGAATTCCGGACGGGGGGTCACGAGGTCGTTCCCTCGGCTGACTGAAAAGTCCAAGAAGGCCTGCGTGACCTTCGCACACACCACGTGGCTGCCGTGGTCATTGTGGTCGGTGTTGCAGCACCCATCGCGGTAGTAACCGGTGAGGGGGTCATAGGAGCAGGCAACCAAGGGGGTGCCGAGGACGTTGAGGGCTTGGTCGGTCATGGGTGTGGGGTTTTTGTCTGCATGGTATCTTGATAAAGATAAGTTTTATCAAAAACCCAAGAGATGGGTGCACCGCATGTCCAGAAAACCTTCAAATTTCCAGCGAACGCTCAGCCCGGGCGATGTTTCCGCGGTCATCCAGATGGCTTGGGAGGATCGCACCACTTTCGAGACGATTTTTGAGCGCGTCGGGGTCACAGAGCCTGAGGTGATTCGCATCATGCGTGCTGAGCTGACGCCCAGTTCATTTCGCATGTGGCGGACGCGCATGAAGGGGCGAAAAACGAAGCACCGTGCGCTGCGAAGTCCCGACATGAAATATCACGATCGGGCCATTGCCGACCATCGCCGCGCCAACTGCTAGCCCCGGGCTTTGCGCGGCCAATTCATCTGGATCACATTCGGGTTCATAGGGTTATCACTAGCGAAATTTGCCCCATAGAAATGCGAAATGACTTCACAATGATCTTTCGTTTTCTTCGTTGACTGATCCTGAATGGAGTCGTAAATGCAAAAAGTGTTGCACATCAACCCAGACAAATGCACGGGCTGCTTGCAGTGCGAAATGGCCTGTTCGTATGAGAATTACGGCGTTTTCGCACCAGCGAAATCGCGCATCAAAGTCTTTGACTTCCACGAGACTGGGAAAAAGGTGCCATCAACCTGTACCCAGTGTGACGAGGCGTGGTGTCTGCACGCATGCCCTGTGGAGGCCATCACCAAGAACAAGGTGACTGGGGCGATGGAAGTCAACGAAAGCACGTGTGTGGGTTGCAAGGTGTGCACGATTGCCTGCCCATTTGGCACGATCAACTACGTGCAGGAAACCGGTAAGGTCCAAAAGTGTGACCTGTGCGGCGGTGACCCTGCTTGCGCATCAGCCTGCCCCACTGGCGCCATCACCTATGTGGATGCCAACTGGACAGGCCTCGACAAGATGAAGCAGTGGGCTGACAAGCTCGGCAATCAACCTTCAGCAACCTAATCCAACACAAGGAGTTACGCATTATGT
>JALQVQ010000304.1 GCA_023260315.1 Burkholderiaceae bacterium | reverse complement strand
AGGGAACTGGCTGATTGGGATGCGGTTAAGGACAAAACCGCGCTAACTTTGGTTGTTGCCAACCAAGATGCCCCCGACACCCTCGAATATTTTGACCAGCTGTGCTTGGCGTTGCGGTTGCGCGCAGACCGCTTGAAGTTTGCCGCCCTTGACGCGGAAGCGGCCACAAGCCTCTCAGAGGTCTGCCATATTAAGGATATTTCAAAGTTCCACTTCAAGAGCGTCGCCGTACCCAAAATCGCAGGCAGCATGGATGAATTGGTGAACCAACTGATGCGCCATGAGGAAGAAAAAGAGCTGTTTTTGGTATTGGAGCCGGCAGAGTCCCAAGGCTACTTGGCCAAGAAGCTGATTGCCAACGGTCTGCGCGTCATCCGCTTGGGTTATTACATGATGCGCCCGGTACCACTGGTTAATTTAAAAGGCGTGGATCCAAAAGGGCTCTGGATGTTGGCGATGGACGTTGAGTCTGTGAAGCCGGCCATCGCAGGATTGCAGCGACAAGGCATCAACCCGGCGGTGGTCAAATGGATCGGCAATCGCCCCTCGGTGGGCGCGTTGGTTCGCCACGAGATTCCCGATGCTGTTTGGGTGAACGTCCGATCACTCAAGCCCAGTGAGTTACTTGAGACCATCTCGAAATATTGAATTGATCTAGGGGGACAGTGATGGGTTTATTTGACCTTTTTAAAAAGAAAGAAGGCCCCAAAGCCTTGGCCAAGAAAGCCTATGAAAATGCGGTTCGCTTGAGTGGCGATTCGAAGGCGGTGCGTGCCGTCAAGGTGCGCGTGGCCATGCGAGCGACCGCTGTTCTGGACGATATTTTCGACGATGGTGTGCGAAGCGTGGTGGGCTATGACGAGGCCGTCATGATCGCTGTTGCGGGCGGCGAGGAGCCGCCACCGTTTCCGAAAGCCACCGCTGAGACCTGCTACAAAAAAGTCCAAACGCCTGAGGGAAAAGCCGTTGGCTACGTGCCATTGAAGTACGCAGAAAGCATGTTTGCCTTGGGGCTGCAGTACCAAAGCGGCAAAATCACAGGGGATGATGCGTTTCACACGGCGCAAGCCGTTGCGCAGCAAATGGCCACTGACTTGCGCTTATCGGCTTATGCCGTACAACCGATTGAGCCCCTCAACTGGTTGCGCGGTGATGCCAATCGCGTGAATAAAAACCGACGTTAATCGCGTCGCCGACTCAGGGTCTGTCGCGCCTTGGCAATCACCGGCGCGTCGATCATGCGACCATCCAGCTGAAATGCGCCTGCCGTGGTGGCCTCGGCAGCGGCTACCACGCGAGTCGCCCATGCCAATGCCTCAGCGGATGGCAGCCATAACGAGTTGACAGTGCCCACTTGTTTTGGGTGGATGCACAGCTTGCCACCAAACCCCATGTGTTGCGCACGCGTGATGTCGCTTTGCAGGGTGATGTCGTCTTGCGTATTGACGGTGACACCGTCTACGGGGGGCGCCAAATGCGCACGACGTGTGGCCATGGTGATGGCCATGCGAACGGGAATCAGTGCCGCCTCGTCCGGGCCCACTTCGATGCCCAAATCAAGTTGAAAATCCAAGTGCCCAAACGCCAAGCGCTCGACTCGCGGCGCGCTGGCAATCGTGTTGATGGCATCTAAGCCCGCCAGGGACTCAATGAGCGGCAGCACGCCACAGGTTGGCGCGAGTCGCCCATCAAGCGCTTGGAGGTCGGTTGCGCTTTGCGCTTTGGGCAAGACGACGCCGCCCAGTCCTTGGTGACTCAGTTGCACGACCAGATCGGTATCGACCGCCCAGTGCGCGGTGTCACTGGGGTTGATGCGAACCATGAGTTGCGCTTTTTGATCTGTCGAGAGGTTGTGGAAGGCGGCTTCAAGGGCCATCCGCGCAGCCGGTTTGTCGGCAGGCGATACGGCATCTTCGAGGTCAATGATCACCATGTCGGCGCCACTGTTCAGTGCTTTGACGTAGCGTTCTGGCGTTGTCGCGGGGACAAATAAAAATGACCGCGCCGACGCGATACGGGAGGTGCTCGAAGAAGGGGTGGGCATGGCGTGGGTGAGTGCTGTTACGGAAATTCAGATCGCCTTTTTCGCGCGCAGCGTCGCGATGGCTTCAGCGCTATGACCCAGCGATTTCAGAATCGCTTCGGTGTGCTCGCCCAATCTGGGAATCGGATCCATGCGGTACGTGAAGGCACTGTTTTTTCCAGGTGGGAGCAGGGCTGGAATGTCGCCAGCGGGTGACCCAACGGTTTGCCACCGCTCACGTGCCGCCAATTGTGGATGGGCCCACAGGCCTTCCATGTCGTTCATCCGTGCATTGGCGATGGGCGCTTGATCGAGTCGCTCACACACTTGCGTTGTGGTGAGCTCGGCGAAACATGCGTCGATGATGGCTTTCAGTTCAATTCGGTTCTCGTGCCGCTTGGCGTTGCTACTGAACCGGGGATCGGTTGCGAGTGCGGTATCTTGCATGACGCGTTCGCAGAACAGCTTCCACTCGCGTTCGTTTTGCAGACCCAACACGATGGCCCCGCCATCGCCAGCCTGAAACGGGCCGTAGGGGTAGATCGCTGCATGCGAGGCCCCCGAGCGGGCGGGCGGCGTTTGGCCTTCAAATGCGTAGTACATGGGAAAGCCCATCCACTCGCCCAGCGCCTCGAGCATCGATACGTCGATGTGTGAGCCCTCACCCGTACGCCCACGCAAAATAAGTGCGGACAAAATATTGGTGTAGGCGTACATCCCAGCGGCGATGTCGGCGATTGAGTTACCTGATTTACTGGGTGTCTCTGGCGTTCCCGTGACGGATAAAAAGCCGGCCTCACTTTGGATCAACAGGTCATACGCTTTTTTGTCACGGTAGGGGCCATCGGCGCCATAGCCTGAAATGTCGCAAACGATGAGTTTTGGGAATGCCGCGTGGAGCGCTTCAAACGACAGGCCCATGCGCGCACTCGCACCCGGTGCGAGGTTCTGCACCAACACATCGGCATCAGCCAACAACGTCTTCAAAACCCCCAATGCATCGGGATCTTTAAGGTCCAGCGTTAAGCTTTCTTTCGATCGATTGGTCCAAACGAAGTGCGATGCTTCACCCTTCACGCGGGTATCGTAGGCACGTGCGAAATCGCCCCCTTCAGGCCGCTCGACCTTGATGACGCGTGCACCCAAGTCGGCCAGTTGACGCGTGCAGAATGGCGCTGCGATGGCGTGTTCGAGAGAGATGACGGTAATGCCGTCGAGCGGTTTGATAGACATATGAGATCAGAAGGATCGCGGTAATTCGAGCACGTGCTCGGCGATGTAAGCGTAGATCAGGTTGGTTGAGATGGGGGCGACTTGATACAAGCGGGTTTCCCTGAATTTGCGCTCAATGTCGTATTCATGCGCAAAGCCGAAGCCACCGTGGAATTGCAAACACGCGTTGGCAGCCTCCCAGCTCGCTTTCGCCGCCAGGTATTTAGCCATGTTTGCCTCGGCGCCGCAGGCTTCGCCGCGGTCAAACAAATCACATGCTTTGTAGCGCATGAGATTGGCGGCCTCGACCTCCATGTAGGCGTCGGCGATGGGAAATTGCACCCCTTGGTTTTGGCCAATCGGACGCCCAAAAACCGTGCGCTCTTTGACGTATTGCGTCACGCGGTCGATGAACCAGTAACCGTCGCCGATACACTCAGCGGCGATCAGGGTGCGCTCTGCGTTCAAACCATCCAGGATGTATTTGAAACCTTTGCCTTCCTCACCAATTAAATTTTCAGCGGGGATTTCGAGGTTCTCAAAGAACAACTCATTGGTTTCATGGTTCACCATGTTGGCGATGGGCCGCACGGTCATGCCGGACTTCTCAGCTTCGCGCAGATCAACCATGAAGATGGACATGCCTTCAGACTTTTTCTTCACCTCGCTCAGCGGGGTGGTGCGGGCCAACAGAATCATCCAGTCGGAATGTTGGACCCTTGAGATCCATACCTTTTGGCCATTGACAACGTAGCGATCCCCTTTTTTGACGGCTGTGGTTTTCAATTTGGTGGTGTCTGTGCCGGTGGTGGGTTCGGTGACGCCCATGGACTGCAAGCGCCATTCACCCGTTGCGATCTTTGGCAGGTAGAGTGCTTTTTGTTGTTCTGAGCCGTGGCGCAGAAGCGTGCCCATGTTGTACATCTGGCCATGACATGCGCCTGCGTTGCCGCCTGAGCGGTTGATTTCTTCCATGATGACCGAGGCTTCAGCCAAGCCGAGGCCCGAGCCACCGTACTCGGCGGGAATCATCGCCGCGAGCCATCCCGCTTTCGTCAGGGCGTCCACAAAGGCTTCCGGATAGCCGCGTTTGGCATCAATGTCGCGGTGGTAGCTGTCTGGGAATTCGGCGCACAAGGCGCGCACGGCATCTCGAATGTCTTGGTATTGATCGGGTTTGGTTTTAATCATGATGCGTTGTTTTCGAGTGTCACAGTTCCGGTCATGGTGAGGTAGCCGTCGTGGTCGTTGGCCCACACGTCAATGGTGCGACCGTCGGCATGGGGTTTGGCGTTGATGTGGAAAGGGTTTAAGTCAAACGTGGGACGCACGGCTTTGAATTGAAAGCCACTGATCCACTGGTCGCTGGCGTGCCGTCGGACCAAGTCAACGAGCATCGTGGCGATCAACGGCCCATGAACAATCAAGCCTGGATAGCCCTCAACGGTCGTGACGTAGCGGCGGTCGTAGTGGATGCGATGACCGTTGAATGTCAGCGCGGAGTAGCGAAATAACAAAACGTCATCGGGGGTGATTTCGCGCCGCCAATCGGCATCTGTTCTGGCCACTGTGGGTTCTGGCGTTGGGTCAGTGGGCAGCGCTGCGGCTCGGTAAACGATGTCATGCGCTTCCGTCACCGCCATGCCGCGCGCGTTGCTGATGGTGTGATTGACGACGACAAAAACAAGATCACCGGTTCGGCCGGATTTGTGTGTCACCGATTCGATCACGGAGTGACGTGTGACCGAATCGCCAAGCGTCAGCGGATTCGATGGATTAAAGTGCAGGCGCCCTCCGGCCCACATCCGTCGTGGGAGAGGAACCGGTGGCAAGAAACCACCGCGTTTGGCGTGTCCGTCGGGGCCAATTTCACGTTGCGGGTGATGGGGTAAAAAGTAAAGCCAATGCCACATGGGGGGCAGCGCATCACCCCGCCTCGGCGTTGGGTCGTCCCGATCAAGGGTTGCGCTCATGGCCCGAACGGGGGCGATGGTTAAGTCATCTTCTAGCGTTTCCGAACGGCCGATCCACCCTTGAAGGTGCGTCAGTTCGTCGGGGCTTAGGGTTCGCGTTGTGTGTTCCACGGGGTCCTGACCTTTTGCTACTGCAACGCTTGATTGTAGGGCGGCTCGGTCGGGTTAACCCGGCGCTCGGGGGATGATTTCCCACTGCGCGGTCGCTAAGGCGTCAAGGTTGTAGGGGCCCACCGCGTACCGAATGAGGCGCAGGGTTGGCAGCCCCACGGCAGCGGTCATGCGACGTACTTGTCGGTTACGACCTTCGCGAATCTGCAAGCTGATCCACGTGGTGGGTTGGTTCTGACGAAACCGAACGGGCGGATCGCGTGGCCAAAGATTCGCAGGCTCTGACATGACCCAAGCCTTGGCGGGAAGGGTGGGGCCGTCCTTCAGCATGACCCCCTTCTCAAGTTGCCTCAGTTGGTCATCGTTTGGCACACCATCGACTTGCACCCAGTATGTCTTTTCCACCTTGAACTTCGGGTTGCTCAAGGTGGCTTGGTAGGCGCCGTCGTCCGTGAGGAGCAAGAGCCCCTCGCTGTCAGCGTCCAGGCGCCCTGCCGCGTAGACGCCTGCTTGGTCGATGTGATCCCGCAATCCCTGCCAACGGCCCTCGGGTGTGAACTGGCTCAAAACGCCGTACGGCTTGTTAAATCGAATCAGCATGGCAAGAGTCTAGCGGGAATGGTGTCACAGATTAGCGCACTAAAATAAAACGATGGAATCCATCAAACAACTCGTTAATTTTCTGTCGCAGAGCTCGTCAGAGCCGTCTATTTGGTTGACACAGGTGTTCGCCGTGGTGCTGATCACGGTCTCATGCAACTATGTGTTGATGCGCCTGTTGGACATGGTGAAGAAGCGCGTTGAGCAGACCGAGTCGCTTTGGGACGACGCCTTGTTGCAGGCTGCTCGCATTCCCTTGCGCTTGTTTGTATGGACGTTGGGCCTGACATTTGCGCTTCGTGTGTTGGATCGTGTCACCGAGAGTGTTGTGTTCAGCGTTTGGCCGGAAGTGCGCCACATCAGCTACATCTTCATTGTGGCGATGTTTTTTACGCGCTTCATTCGCTACGCCGAGTTGAACATCGTTGATGTCAATCGCAGCCAGAAACCAGTGGATGAGACAACCGCTCGTGCCGTTGCGAAGCTGCTGCGTGTGTCGGTCATCGTCACCGCTTTTTTGGTGATGCTACAAACCTTGGGCTACTCCATTTCAGGCGTGTTGGCCTTCGGTGGTATGGGTGGCGTTGCGGTCGGCTTTGCTGCCAAGGACATGCTGGCCAACTTCTTCGGTGGGCTGATGATTTACCTGGATAAGCCCTTTGCCGTGGGTGACTGGGTGCGTTCGCCTGACCGTGAGATTGAAGGCACCGTTGAGGACATTGGTTGGCGTCTCACGCGGATTCGCACATTCGATAAGCGGCCATTGTTTATCCCCAACTCCATGTTTTCAAGCATTGTTGTTGAGAACCCCTCGCGAATGCTGAACCGGCGAATTTCAGAGACCATCGGTATCCGCTATGACGATGGTGCGGTGCTCCAGGCCATCCTCGTACGAACCGCCGCTGCACTCGGGCCAGCAGACGAGGGCCGGCGGTCGCGGCCCGGCACAGACGTCCCGCGTCAGCCGGCGCAGGTCGTCGATGGCGTCGTGACGCTCGGGGTTCACCTGCACGAGCGCCA
>JALQVQ010000142.1 GCA_023260315.1 Burkholderiaceae bacterium | reverse complement strand
TTTTCGATCGGCACCATGTTCGGGCCATCAGACGGCGCATTATCGGGGTCTTCGTGGGTTTCAATGAACAAAGCAGCACAGCCAACCGCGACCGCAGCGCGGGCCAGCGGCGGCACCATACGGCGATCACCGCCCGAAGAATTACCGTTACCGCCTGGCTGCTGCACCGAATGGGTCGCATCAAAGTGTGCATGCACCCGTACCTGCGGGTTATGGGTATCCACATCGGGTCGTGCACCAAAGACTGCACGCAACTGATCAACCACGCCATCCTTGACGCGCAGTGCGGCGAAGTTGAGACTTTTAAGCGGGCAATGCTGCGCCGTGACGTCCACCCGAAAACGTTGCCTCGGCGTGAACCACTCGCCCCATTTCACATCGTAGGCCGCTGCGTAAACATCATCCTCTGTTTGGTAGGGCTGATCAGCCAACTGAATCAGGACACGCTGCGCCAAGCGAACGTGTAAGTTCAGCTTCATCATTTCAGACCATGTCGCCTCGACGCGCACACCCCCACGCACCACACCAACGGCCTCGGGTACTTCGCCCAAAATCTTCGCAACTTCCGTTGCCAGAAAAGGTTCGACGCCTGCAGCGCAGGGTAAAAATAATTGGAGAGCGGTCAAAGTTCTTTTCTCAGATTAGCGGGTGCGATGCGCATGGCCTCGCGGTATTTGGCAACGGTACGACGGGCACATTCGATGCCGTTATCCCGAAGCAACTCGGACAATTGGTTATCCGATAGCGGCTTTTTAGGTGTTTCAGCGGCGATGAACTGTTTAATTAGCGCACGCACCGCTGTGCTGGATGCGTTGTTACCCGACTCGGTACCCAGACCAGAGCCAAAAAAGTATTTCAACTCGAAGGTGCCATGCGGCGTTGCCATGTACTTGGCCGTGGTGACTCGGCTGATGGTCGACTCGTGCAAGCCCAACTCTTCAGCGATCTCCCTCAAAACAAGCGGCTTCATGGCCAATTCGCCATGCGCGAAGAATTGATTCTGTCGTTCCACAATC
Source organism: Burkholderiaceae bacterium (assembly GCA_023260315.1). Taxonomy (GTDB): domain Bacteria; phylum Pseudomonadota; class Gammaproteobacteria; order Burkholderiales; family Burkholderiaceae_C; genus RS62. Next base: position 5,783 of record JALQVQ010000142.1, on the reverse strand, counting down.
GCTGAAGACACGCGCAAAATTGTGTCAAATCGCTGCTGGATGTTTTTGATGAACCAGCGGGCCTCCTGCAAGCGTTGCTGCAAGCCTGCACCGGCCTCACCTTTGGCGCCCTTCACGGCGCCGGCATAAATTTCATGCACCTGCAATCGCGGCATGACCGCAGGATTCAACGCGACTTTGAAGCCCTCGCCTGCTTTGGAGACAATCACATCGGGAATCACGATGTTGCGATCGGTCTCGATAAACCGACGCCCCGGCTTTGGTTCCAGACGCTGGATGAGTGCGATGGCCTCGCGCGCAACGGCATCATCCAGGTCACAGTTTTGGATCAGGCGCTTGACGTCGCGCTTGGCCAATAACTCAAGGGGCTGCTCACAAATGCGCAAGGCCGCCTGCGCCACCGGTGTATTGCGCATGGCCTCGATTTGTAACCGCAAACATTCCGCCAAGTCTGCCGCGCCCACACCCACTGGATCCATGGCCTGTAAATGTTCAAGCGCGTCCTGAAAAACGACCATCAAATCGTCATACGCAGCCCAGTCGTCGCCCGCGAGTCCACGGGCCAAATCCGCCAATGAGTCCGCCAGATAACCATCCTCATCCAGCGACTCAATCAGCATCTCAAGCGCTGCTTTTTCGACAGGTGTTAAGCGCAAACCAATGGCTTGCTGGTGGAGATGGTCGGTCAAACTCACGGGTGCACTGGCCAAATCTTGCGCTGCGGATTCACCGTCACCACTGCCCGATGAGGTCTTGGTTGGCGGGGCATCACTGCCCCACTCAGAATCGTTGGGGGCGATTTCAACCGTTCCGTCGCCATCCCAGTCGGTCTCTGGCGTACTGTCTGCCGCATCCGGCACATCGCTGGCAACCGCCTCGGTTCGCTCAAGCCCGTCAAAGCCATCCGCCTGCTCGGTCAGCGTATCACCGGCACTGACTGGCGCGTCAGCCTGATCGACACCAAAAGACTCGCGCTCAGCGGTCTCTTCAGCGCGTTCGAGGAAGGGGTTTTCGTCGAGCATCTCCTCGACCTCCGCCGACAACTCAAGTGTCGATAGCTGAAGAAGCCGGATGGACTGCTGGAGCGCCGGCGTCAGCGTCAGTTGCTGCGATACGCGGAGGGATAAGCCTTGCTTCATAACCCTTACATGCGGAAGTGCTCGCCCAGATAAACCCGGCGCACATCGGCGTTGTCAATGATCTGCGCTGGCGTCCCCTCGGCCAAGACCGCTCCCTCACTGATGATGTAAGCGTGGTCACAAATACCCAGCGTTTCACGCACGTTGTGGTCGGTGATGAGCACGCCAATCCCTCGTGACTTTAGGAATTGAATGATGCGCTGAATCTCGATGACGGCGATGGGGTCAATCCCGGCAAACGGCTCGTCCAGCAGGATGAATTGCGGGTCTGTCGCCAACGCCCGAGCGATTTCAACACGGCGACGCTCGCCACCGGACAAGGCGTTGGCGCGTGACTGGCGCAAGTGGTCAACCCGCAAGTCTTTGAGCAGGGCATCGAGGCGCGTGTCAATGTGCGCGCGCGTCAACGGCTTGCCGCGCGCATCCACTTGCAACTCCAAAATGGCACGCACGTTTTCCTCGACATTGAGGCGCCTGAAGATCGAGGCCTCTTGTGGGAGATAGCCCAGCCCGCGCTCAGCGCGGCGGTGCATGGGCAGACTTTCGATGGCGTCACCATCAAGCTTAATCTGGCCGCCGTCTGCGCGCACCAAACCGACAATCATGTAGAACGATGTGGTTTTGCCGGCACCGTTTGGACCGAGTAGCCCGACGACTTGTCCCGCCTCAACCGATAGCCCCACATCTTTGACAACTTGGCGCCCGCCGTAACTTTTTTGGAGGTGCTGGGCAACCAGGCGGCGCTTCGGTGTGAGGTCGGTCGTGCTCACCATCACTTCTCCGCAGGAACGGGCTTGGCCCGTGGCGCAATCACCGCGCGAACGCGGCCGTCACCGGTTCCTTTGGTACCCGCTTTACCCACCACAAAAAACTTGCCATCGTCGCTGTTGTAACGGATGGTGTGGCCCATGGTTTCATCGGCAATTTGGCCATCGCGAAAGCGCCGCATCTGCGCGTCCCCTGTCAACTCAATGGATTGGTTTGCGCTGAAGTAGTCGATGCGCTTTGCCTGACCCTTCACGACTTCACCGGGAATATCCCTGTCTTGTGAGAAGGTGGCATTTTTGTCGCCAGTGACGGTTGCAACACCGATCTGGTTGCCATCGGCATCCTCTCTGACCTCGAAGCGATCGGCACGAATCTCGATCGTACCCTTGGTGATGACCACATTACCGGTGAACACACTGACGCGGGTTTTGTCGTCAGCGGTAAGCTTATCGGCCGTTGCATATAGCGGCTCGTCGCGATCAGATGACTTGGCCAGCGCGGCCGTGGCAGACCATCCGATGAGCGCGCACAGTGCGCCTGCGATGAAGCGCTGGCTCAGATTCGGAGAAAGTGCGTTTTTTTTCATGGGCATAGATATTGCTTTTGCGGTCATTGTAGCCGTTGAAATTATCTGAACGCAATTCGGGGTTGCGACATAAAAAATGGCGCCAGCCGGAACAGCGGGCGCCACGGGCCAGGGGCCTGACGGGGTGCAATTAGGCGCGTAAACCGCGCATCAATTCGTCGGCAATTTGAAGCGTCTTGGGGCCCTGCCCCGGAATGTAGAACTGACCGGCCACGCCCAAGGCGGGTGTGCCTTCAAGACCGTACGCATCCGTCAACTGCGAGGCACGACGGGCCCGACCGGCGGCAGAAAAGCCCTTGAACGCGTTGTTGAAAGCTGCCATATCAATGCCCTGCTTGGCCATCCAAGCGGTGATGCTGTTGTCGTCAAGCAGCCGCAAGCGGTCTTGGTGGAACGCCGCAAAGACCTTGCTGTGCAAGCGATCGATCAGGTCCATGGTCTCGAGCGCAAAGTAGAGGCGCTGAAGGGGTTCCATACTGGGATTGAAAGCCACTGGGATCCGACGGACCACCACGTTCTTGGGTTGCGCTTTTGCCCAACGATCAAAGTCAGGCTCAAAGCGGTAACAGTGAATGCAGGTGTAGGCAAAGAATTCGAGCACCTCAATTTGCCCTGCCGCGGTATCAACAGCAACAGGCTTTTCAAGTTTGGTGTAGTTCACACCGGCTTGAAAGGCGCCAGCCGCTTGAGCGTGGCCGGTCCACAGCGCCGCAACGCTTGCGATACCCGCGGTGGTGAGAGCGGCAAATTGGCGACGGCTGATTTCTGACTGCATACATGTCCTTTATTGATTGGCACCCAGCCCTACCGGCTCGGCTCATGTTGGGTAGGAGCCTGGGCCCCGGTGAAAAGTTCCGCGATCCGGTGACCCTAGCGCTTCAGTACGATGAGCGTGTTCTCAACGCCCGCCTGCGTCAGCCGCTTGGCCGTGGCTTGCGCTGGGGCACGATCGCGAAAGGGGGCCGACCGCACGCGGTAGTACTTAACACCGTCTTTTTCAGTGACGCTCACACGCGCATCAACGCCCATGATCGCCAACTTGGCGCGCTGCGATTCTGCATCGTTCACGTTGACATAAGCGCCTGCTTGGATGACATAGGTGGTTTCGCCTTTTTCTTTGTCCGAACCCACTGGGGTTGCTGGCTTAACTGCGGGCGCGGCAGGCGACTCGGGTGGCGATGCCACAGCGGCGCTGGCCTCTGCAGCAGCCGAGCTTTGCCCGTCAAGTTTGGCCAACGCGAGCGCGCCCAGCGGGTCGGCGGTCACCGCGGGGGCAGGGATGTCGGCATCACTGGCGTTCGCGCTGTCAGACGGAATCGGCGGTGGATCGACGCCCTCTGGCAAATTGATACCAGCCAAGTCCTTCGGCGGTTCAACCTTGACCACAGCGGCGTTTGGGTCCCAATTTTTGTTACGGACCATCTCAGCCTTGTCCGCCTCAACGCTGCCAGAGACCCCACGGTCAACAAACGGAATGGGGACTTTGGTGACGTAAACCGCGACAGCGAGGGAAATACCCAACCCCAGCAACACCCCGAGCACAAGCCCTAGAAAAGTACCACCACGCTGGGCCTGCGGCTGAAATGAGTTCACGGTATTCTCGCTTTGGTTAGTCAATATTCGTCACATCCGCTCGGGGGCATCCACACCCAAAATAGCCAAGCCATTACGCAACACTTGAGCGGTCGCGGCAATCAGGGCGAGTCGCGCCAACTTAACGGACTCATCATCAACCAGAATACGCTCAGCATCGTAATAACTGTGGTAACTGGCCGCCAAGTCACGCAAATAGAAGGCCACGTCATGAGGCGCCATGCCATCCGCTGCGTCGCGCAACATGTCAGGGTACTTTGCAATCTGGGCCAACAAGGTCTGCGCCTGAGGGCCCGCCAGCGCCGCCAAGTCGGCCGCACCGAGCACGCTCAGGTCGCCGCCCCAGCTCGCCAAGACCGAGCAAATACGGGCGTGGGCATATTGCACATAGTAGACCGGGTTATCGTTGTTCTTCGCGATCGCCAAATCGACGTCAAAGACATACTCGGTATCGGGCTTGCGGCTCAATAAAAAGAAACGCACAGCATCCTTACTGGTCCAGGTGATGAGGTCGCGCAATGTCACATAGCTACCTGCTCGCTTTGAAATCTTGACCTCTTCACCACCACGCATCACGCGCACCATGGTGTGTAAAACATAGTCGGGATAGCCCAACGGGATACCGACATTTGCGGCCTGCAAACCCGCACGAACGCGCGCAATGGTGCCGTGGTGATCCATGCCTTGAATGTTGATCACTTTCTCGAAGCCCCGCTCCCACTTCGCCATGTGATAGGCCACATCCGGCACGAAATAGGTGTAAGAGCCGTCGGTCTTGCGCATGACGCGATCTTTGTCATCGCCGTAGTCCGTGCTGCGTAACCACAATGCGCCGTCGGCCTCAAACGTTTTGCCCGCGGCTTGTAGTTTGGTAACCGCGTCTTCAACGCGCCCGTCTGTGTACAAGCTGGACTCAAGGTAATAGTGGTCGAATGTCACCTGGAAGGCCTGAAGATCCAAATCTTGCTCTCGACGCAAGTAGGCAACCGCAAATTGCCGAATGCCATCCAGGTCATCGATATCACCACTGGCGGTGAAGGATCGGTCGTCGGCCGTTACGGTCTTTTTTGCCAAAAAGTCTTTGGCAATGTCATCGATGTAGTCACCGTTGTAGGCCGACTCTGGCCAACCCGCATCGCCTGGCTTCAAACCTTTCGCCCGCGCTTGGGTGGAGTTCGCGAGCGTTTGAATTTGGACACCAGCATCGTTGTAATAAAACTCACGCCAAACAGACCAACCCTGTGACTCGAACAGGTTACAAATCGCATCGCCAAGCGCAGCCTGACGGCCATGACCGACGTGCAGCGGACCTGTCGGGTTTGCCGAGACGAACTCGACTAACAGCTTTCGATGCGCCGCCGTTGGGTCACCCGCACGGGCACCAAAAGAGGCGCCGGCGGCGAGAACCTCACGAACCACTTGCTGCTTGGCCGCCGGGGTCAGGCGAATGTTGATGAAGCCGGGCCCAGCCAACTCGGTGTCCGCCACCCAGTCTTGAAACACCTGCTGTTTTGACAGCGATGCGACCAGCGCATTGGCCACATCACGCGGATTTTTTTTGAGAGGCTTTGCCGGAGGTCCAGGAGGCCCAGGTGGTGCGCCGGGCGGCGGCAGGCCAGGAGCATGTCCTGGTAGACCAGGCCCAGGCGGTCGAGGCGGCCGCGGTGCAGGAACTGCAGGGGCTTTTGGTAAGGGCG
>JALQVQ010000066.1 GCA_023260315.1 Burkholderiaceae bacterium | reverse complement strand
GGTCGATGGTCGATTGGCACAGATCGTGATTGCAACGGACATCACGACACGGCGCGAAGCACAGGCGCAATCCGCGCTGCAAATGGAGCGCGCGCAAACGTCAAGCCGATTGATCACCATGGGCGAAATGGCCTCGAGCGTTGCTCACGAACTCAATCAACCGCTGACGGCGATCAGCAACTACTGCTCAGGCATGATCTCGCGCCTGAACAACAAAGGCATCTCAGAGACCGACCTCATCGCAGCCCTCGAAAAAACCAGTAATCAAGCCAAGCGTGCGGGACAAATCATCGCGCGCGTTCGATCATTCGTGAAACGCAGCGAACCCAACCGCAGCCTGGCTGATGTGCCGACAATGGTTGCAAATGCCCGCGAATTGGTCGACATTGAGCTGCGGCGAATGCAGGTTCGCCTGACCCACTACATTGCGGAGCGACTGCCAACGTTGTCCGTTGACCGCATTCTGATTGAACAGGTACTTGTAAATTTGATAAAAAATGCCGCTGAGTCAATACAGTCTGCCAATCGTCCCGCCGGCCAACGGTGGATTGAGCTGCAAGTCAAACCCAAGAATTTAGAGGACGTTGCCGGCGTGGAATTCACGGTCGAGGACAACGGCCAAGGCGTACCGCCAGACATGTTGGAGCGCATTTATGACGCCTTCTACAGCACCAAGACAGAGGGCATGGGCATCGGCCTCAAGCTCTGCCGGAGCATCGTTGAGTCGCACAACGGACGCAGTGCGGTTGAGAACCTTTACAATGGTGAGGATCCTGCGGGATGTCGATTCAGTTTTTGGATCCCTTTGAGACCCGCGCCCCTCGCGTCCAAAGCGCAATTGAACCCCGTTCAAAGCACCGCATAAATCTGCAAAGATCAAGGAACACTATGAGCTTGTCCGCCAAAAAAGGCACTGTCTATATCGTTGACGACGATGAGGCGGTGCGTGATTCACTGCAATGGCTTCTTGAGGGGCAAGACTATCGGGTTCGGTGTTTTGAATCCGCAGAAGGCTTCCTCAGTCGCTACGACCCACGCGAGGTGGCATGCCTGGTGGTCGACATACGCATGAACGGCATGACAGGCCTCGAACTGCAGGACCGCCTGATTGAGCGCCAGTCACCGCTACCCATCGTATTCATTACCGGCCACGGCGACGTGCCCATGGCTGTTGAAGCGATGAAGAAAGGCGCACTTGATTTCGTTCAAAAGCCATTCAATGAAGATGACCTGACCGCGCTGGTCGAGCGCATGTTGGATCATGCACAAGAGACCTTCGAGCAGTACCAACAGGCCGCCAATCGCGACGCGCTGATCGCCAAGCTGACTTCTCGTGAAGCGCAGGTGCTCGAGCGGATCGTTGCGGGTCGCTTGAACAAGCAAATTGCCGATGACCTCAACATCAGCATCAAAACGGTTGAGGCGCATCGTGCGAACATCATGGAAAAGCTGAACGCCAATACGGTTGCAGACCTTCTGAAAATCGCCCTTACACCCGCAGCTAACAAGGCCAGCTAATTCAATGAGTGCTCAGATCATCGATGGGAAAGCCCTGTCAGCGCAGCTTCGCTCGCAAGCCAAGGAAGATGTCCAAGCACTCATCGCCAAAGGGGTCACACCCGGACTCGCCGTAATCCTGGTCGGCGACGATCCCGCCAGCCAAGTCTATGTTCGCAACAAGGTAACGGCCTGCGAAGAGATGGGTATCGCGTCATCGCTCGAGCGTCACCCGGCCACCCTATCCGAGTCAGCGTTATTGGCACGCATTCAGGACCTCAATGCATCACCGGCGGTGCATGGGATATTGGTCCAGCTGCCGTTACCGGCACACATCGACGCTCACAAGGTCATCGAGGCGATATCACCCAGCAAAGATGTTGACGGCTTTCACGTTGCCAGTGCGGGCGCGCTGATGGTCGGTCAGCCCGGCTTTTGGCCGTGTACCCCATACGGTTGCGTGAAAATGTTGGAAACCATCTTCGGTGGCGCCGCCATGGACCTGCGCGGCAAACATGCGGTCGTGATCGGACGTTCCAACATCGTCGGTAAACCGATGGCCATGATGCTACTTCAAAAAAACGCGACAGTCACCGTTTGTCACAGCGGGACCGCAGACTTGGCGTCACACACCCGTCAAGCAGACATCATCGTGGCCGCTGTTGGGAAACAAAACGTCATCAAGGCCGACATGGTGAAGCCAGGGGCCGTGGTGCTGGACGTTGGAATGAATCGAAATGACGCAGGTAAGCTATGCGGTGACGTCGACTTTGCTGGCGTCAGTGAGGTCGCAAGCCACATCACACCCGTCCCGGGCGGTGTTGGCCCAATGACCATCACCATGCTGATGCTGAACACGGTCAAGTCAGCGCAAGCAAGCCTCAATGCCTAGCCGACGCCTCTGAGGCCGGCACTTGACCTAGCAAATGCCACATGAGGTAGGTGGCAATGCCCCACTGGAGCAACATCAGCCCGCTTCCAATCCCGTGCCACAGCGGTAAATTACCACCGGTCGCGCGAGCGGAAACGATCAGCGGGGATACGAGCCAAAGGCTCGTTGCGGCTGCGAGCGCAAGGACACCCCAGGCGCGCTGAACGCCCTTAGCGAGTTGTTTGCGCAGCAAAAGCCAGACAAGCATAGCCAAGCCGACGGCGAACATGTGCTGCAATGCGAAGTATTTGGCGGCCAAGCCGCCAGCCAAGGCCGGATTGTTCAAAAAAGCGAACAGCATCGGGACAGCCACAAACGACAGTGCTGTCATGCCGCCAAACAAAAGCGCCACAGAAAAGCCGTAGAAACGGCGCATGTGCTTCGACATTTAAATGTAGTGAACCGAAATGATTTCGTAGTGCTTGGTTCCACCAGGCGCTTCGAAGGCCACCGCATCACCCTCCTCTTTCCCGATCATCGCGCGGGCGATCGGCGAGCTGATCTTGACCAAGCCCAGAGATTGGGACTACTGTTAAGTTAAACTGTGGCCAAGGTGCAGCTACTAACCCCTACCCAAACAAGCGAGCTCAACAACACGCAACACAGTACGCAAGAGCTTTTTCACCAATTGATTATATTAAAATAATTTATTTTGTTCACCTACGGGGTTTTGGGGTTTTGGGGTTTTGGGG
>JALQVQ010000002.1 GCA_023260315.1 Burkholderiaceae bacterium | reverse complement strand
GCGCGCAGCAATAAGAGGCACGGGGCCAAACACAGGCGCGGCAACGCGCAAAAAGAAAAACGAGGCACCCCAAATAGCGGTATTCCCCCGCGAGATCGACACCCCGCTTGGTCATGAACGTCGGGTAGAGCGTCGCGTCATGGTTGGGCGCGATGTTTAAATAATAAGGAACCGTGAGCTCAACGCCGCTGTTGCTGTCAATGTTGAAGGTTGGCGGCAAAAAGCCTGACTTGCGTTCATCCGACAGCGGAAAACTGATCCAAGGCGCCCCCAACAAAGGAACGCCCTTGAAGCGCAACACGGCGCCACGCGCAGTACCGGTATCGGCTTTCTGGTCAAACTCAATGCTTGATGCTGAGACAAACCAATCGGGTGCCCACGTGCCACTCAGGGGGCGGGGACAGGTGGAATAGGTGACGTTTTCAGCCTCGGTTAAATCGGGGCCTTTGAAGTTAATGCGGCTGGCGTTGCCGCGGCCTTGGCCCAGGCCATTGACACTGTTAATCTCGAATGCGGGCGATTCAAAGTAACCCTCGGTGGTACCAATGTTGATTTCCGCCTTTGGGCCCGCAAAGCGGTTACCCGCTTGGTTAACCTTCACGTTACCTTCGATCAAAACGTTGTCGGTGATCAAATTGTGTTCAATTTTGTCGGCGCGAATCACCACGCCGTGCCGACGCAATTGCGCATCGCCGGTGATGACTGTCGAGACATCCGCCTCACCGCCAACCCGGTTGCCTGAGACAAACGTTGGGGTTTCATCTTTGGTGGTACCCGACAGCGTCTCGGTCAACTCGCTGCTCAGCTGCAGCGTTACGGCTTCATTACCTTGTGCCAAAGCACCCACCGACCCAACAGCAAAACCAACGGGCGCCCATGCACCCATTAGGCATACCGCGCGATAAATTTGTGATCGAGAAAAACAAGCTTTGGCCATGCCGGCATCAATCTAAACAAAACAATGGGTGCGGCCAGTGGGTCGCGAAAGGTGTTGTCCAAAGGGCGCTCACCGGACTGCCGCACGAACAACGCCACTTACAATTGGAGTGAACATTATCCTACGGACTGACGCCCCAGTTTGACCACCCTAAAGAGCCCTATGCTGACCCCATCAACCCCTGCCATTCATTGGGATGACCCGACCCGGGAAGCTGCCTTTGGAGACTGGTTGGCGCATGTCGCGACAACGCACCACCTGGACACATCGTCGCTGTGTGTCGCATCCGCGGACGCCAGCTTCCGCCGATATTTTCGAATTCTCGGCCCCGCACAGAGCAGCGCGATCATCATGGATGCGCCGCCCGATAAAGAGAACTCCGAGCCTTTCGTTCGGATTGCCAAGCTACTGACAGATGCCAATTTGCCAGCGCCGCACGTTTTGGCGTGGGACGAGGCTCAGGGCTTCATGCTACTGACTGACTTGGGGCAGCACACCTTATTGGACGTTTTGCGCACCCCAGAAGCCAACGCCCCTGTTGCCGGCGCCCCGTTCGCCGAGCCCCGGGTCGCGCGCGCCTTGATGGAGGCGGCGGTTGATTTGCTGATTCAGTGGCAACTCGCCAGCAAACCCAACACCTTGCCGCCGTATGACGACGCGCTGCTGCGACGTGAGTTGCAACTGTTTCCTGATTGGTACGTTCAAAAGCACAAAGGCATCACCCTCGACGCCGGGCAACAGGCCGCTTTGACGCTCAGCTTCGAGCGCATCATTGCCACTAATTTAGACGCCCCCCAGGTCTTCGTGCACCGTGATTACATGCCGCGTAATCTTCTGGTCGACCGGTCGGGTTCGCTGGGTATTGTGGACTTTCAAGATGCCGTTATGGGGCCTGTGACCTACGACATTGCCAGCCTGATGCGTGATGCATTCTGGACTTGGGACGACGATTTCGTGATGGACATCACGATCCGTTACTGGGAACGTGCGCGCAAAAAGGGCCTATTGAACCACGCAGACTGGGCAAGCGATTTCGGCGCCTTCTTCAAAGCAGTCGAGTGGATGGGGCTGCAGCGGCACCTCAAAATTTTGGGCATTTTTGCCCGGCTAACGCTGCGCGATGGCAAGCCGAAGTATCTGGCCGATACGCCCCGCTTCATTCAATACGTGCGCGCAACGGCCTCACGCTACATCGAGCTCAAGCCGTTGGCTCGGCTGCTCGATCAAATCGAAGGGGCTTGAATGGCGCGCATTTACTGCCCCGATACGCTGGTAACGGGCCAATCCCTGACCCTGCCGCGTGAGGCAAGTCGGCACATTCAGGTCCTGCGTCTGCAGCCTGGGCAGTCGATCACGCTGTTCAATGGTCAGGGCGGCGAGTACGCAGCCACCATCGACGCCATGGGCCGTCAAGCCGTCGACGTGACGGTTGGCAGCCATGATCCCGTTGAGCGCGAACCGACGGGCCACGTACATTTGGCCGTCTGCATGCCCGCCAACGAACGCATGGATTGGTTGGTTGAGAAGGCCACAGAACTGGGCGTCCAGCACATTACGCCGCTCATGGGTCAGCGAAACGTTGTGCGTTTAAGCGGGGAGCGGGCGGAAAAGCGTCGGGCCCACTGGACGGCCATCGCCATTGGTGCCTGCGAACAAAGCGGGCGCAACCGGTTACCGCAAATCGATGCACCGATTGAACTCGGTCGATGGCTGGGGTTTCAGTCGCGCGAGGACAGCGGCCTGCCGGTGGCGCACCGCGTCATCCTCTCGCTCGCCAACGCTGCACCCGAGCCAAGCCCTGCGAGACATCAGGCGACCCGCGTTCTGATTGGGCCTGAGGGCGGATTTTCAAGCGATGAAGAGGCGTTAGCGATCGAACACGGCTTCAAACCGCACCGCATGGGAACACGGGTGCTGCGGACCGAAACAGCGGCCATTGCCGCAACGCTGGCGTTCAGCGATCAGTTGAACCTCAAATAAATAAGCGTGCGCTGATATATCATGGGGCACCCCGATAAAAGGACCCCCTCATGAACCGCAATCT
>JALQVQ010000256.1 GCA_023260315.1 Burkholderiaceae bacterium | reverse complement strand
CGATCATCCTGTACCGTATGAACACCTCACCTGTGCGCGTGGGCTGGCGTGAGAGCCTTGCCATCATCGCCGATCGCAACGGCTAATCCCAACGTGGGGGATTGGAAGCGATACATTGATCAGAAACCCATCTTCAGGCAGTTCTTCTGCCCTGGGTGCGGCGACCTGATCGAAAACGAAATCGCCCGTTGGGACGACCCTTTGCTGTCAGATGTCGAGGTGAAGCTTTAGCGCGCGCGGCAGTCCCCATGGGGGCTGCCAGCTCTCAGATTACTTGACTAGCAGCCAGATCACGATACCTGCCAATGCCACCCCTAATAGGACGGGTAGCGATTTGCTTTTGCTCGCGGCTACAGGGGCGGTTGCTGCTGACGCGTCGGTTACTGCCGGGGTTGCGTCGTCATTGTTGCTGGCCTCAGTGGCGCCGTTGGCTTCGACCAAATGGGCATCAAAGCGCTTGAAAAAATCGTCGGCCATTTTGTTGGCGGCGCCATCGATCAGGCGCTGGCCAAGCTGGGCGATCTTCCCACCCATTTGCGCCTCGACGGTGTAGGTCAGCATGCAGCCCGCGCCCTGGGGCTCAAGACGTACATTGGACTCACCTTTGCCAAAACCAGCCGGGCCCCCTTGGCCTTCAAAGTGCAAGGTATAGGCATGGGGCGCGTCGATGTTGAGTAAGCTGATCTTGCCGCTGAACTTGGCAGAAACAGGGCCAATTTTGACGGCCATGCCAATGGTGTACTGGTTGTCACCTGAAAGCTCCACCCGGTCGCACCCGGGTATGCAGGCTTTCAAAACCTCGGGGTCGTTCAACGCATCCCACGCGATTTGTTGTGACACGCTGAGTGCGCGTTGGCCTTGCATTTGCATCGTGAAACTCCTTTGATAGCCATTCCTGCCAACTATAGTAGCGTTTCGAAACTGGTTTAACTGCGCTATCTGTCTCGAAGATAACACCTTGAAAAGTCATCTTCAGTCATCTTGGTAGTGTGATCACAAGCGTATGAAGGAGACTCGTATGACCGGACGTTTAGCTGGGCGTGTGGCCCTCATCTCGGGCGCCAGCCGGGGTATTGGATTGGCTATTGCCCAGGCTTATGCCGCCGAGGGGGCTAAGCTTTGCATGGTTGCCACCAACGCGGACGCGCTCAAGGCCGCCGCTGACAGCTTGTCAGTAGGTAACGATGCGCTGATGACCGCGGTGCTCGATGTACGCGACTCAATGGCTTGCCGTGCGGTGGTGCAAGATGTCACGTCGCGGTTGGGGCCCATCGACGTATTGATCAATAACGCGGGGATCTACAAAGCCCGCAGTTTTTTGGAATACGAGCCCGAAGACTTCCGCGCGCTGATGGAGGTCAACCTCATCGGTGTGGTGAACCTCACACAAGCTGTGTTGCCCGATATGTTGGCGCGCCAAGCGGGACGCATTGTCAACGTCGCATCCAGTGCGGGTAAAGCAGGATCGCGCAACCAAAGTGCTTATAACGCCAGCAAGCATGCCGTGGTCGGTCTCACGCGGTGTCTTGCGTTGGAGACCGCAACCAGCGGCGTCACCGTTAATGCCATTTGCCCGGGCCTCACCCAAACCGACATGGTGGACAACCTTAAAAACGCATTTGCCAGCCAAGCGGGCGTGAGCGCTGAGCAAATGCTGCAATCCATCCTCACGCGGGTACCCATGGGGCGGCTCCTCAACGTCGAGGAAATTGCGGGGATGGCGGTCTACTTAGGCTCCACAGAGTCAAGCGGCATGACTGGGCAAGCGTTGTCAATTGATGGGGGGTTGTTGACGGCTTAGTCTCGTCAGCTTGTCTTACAGTTTATTTTGCGTTTTCGCTGGGGTGACCGATGACAACAAGAAACAACATCCGACTCATGGTGGTCACCGCGCATCCCGATGACGCGGAGATTTTTATGTGGGGTAGTTTGTGTGCGTGGCATCACGCTGGGGCGACGATTCAGGTTGTGGTTGCGACGTCGGGGGAGGCGGGGGCTCGACCAGGGCAGGTCATAGCCAACTTGGGGCAGTGTCGCGAGCAAGAGGCCGTTGCGGCTTCAGTCGCATTGGAAATGACGCCCGATTTTCTGCGCCTTCCTGACGGCGGCCTCGCCGAGTCCGCAGGCTTGATGCCGGCGTTGACGAGCCGAATCAATGCTTTCAAGCCAGATATTGTGCTGACTCATTCGCCACGTGATTACCACGCCGATCACCGGGCGTTGGCCGCGGCGGTTCAAAACGCAGCGTCATTCAGAGTCCCGGTTTTATATGCTGATCCCCTCGGGGGTATCGGTTTTGAGCCCACGGTTTATCTCGACATCACCCCTTATAAAGCGGCCAAAGTGACCGCTATTCGATGCCACCTTTCGCAGGACCCCGAGCGCTTTGTT
>JALQVQ010000245.1 GCA_023260315.1 Burkholderiaceae bacterium | reverse complement strand
ACATGCTCACGGCTATAACGTGACTTATCGGGGGGTACCAACAACGGTTTGATACCCGTCGCCTCGACGAGCATTTGCTGCTTGCAGCAACGCTCCAAGGCGATAAACCAAAATGCCGCGGCCTCAATGCTGTGGCGACTGGCCGTCAACAGGCCGTGGTTTTGGTGGATGGCAGCTTTGACGCCCTTGAACCAATCAGCCACCTTCAGTCCGGCCTTCTCCTCAACGGCAACCTGGCCAGCCTCGCTTCGGATCACGACATGGTCCTCAAAAAACGCCGCTGCGTCTTGTGAAATCGGATCGAGTGCGCGGCCCAAGCTTGCAAATGCGGTGCCGTAAACCGTATGCGCGTGGCACATGGAGATGATGTCTGGGTGTGCCTCATGCACGGCGGCGTGCAGCACAAAGCCGGCGCGGTTGACGGCGTAGTCGCCCGCTACCACCTTCCCCGTGTGGTCAACCAATATCAGGTTTGATAGTTTCACCTGCGCGAAATGGACGCACATTGGGTTCGTCCAATACAGCTCAGGCCGCTCGGGATCGCGCACGGTTAGGTGACCGGCGAAACCGTAGTCAAACCCCTCTAGCGCAAATGCACGGCAGGCGCCAACGAGGCGCTGCTTTCGGTGCAGACGCTCGTCCGCCGGGTTGTCAAATGTTGGCAAAACCGGAAACAAAACACCCTCTTGGGTGGGCTGATAGATCGATTCGCGTTGGGTTTTAACAGTCATGGTGCGGCAGTAAAAAACGACTCAAACGACTGTATCCGGTTTTTCTGTATTCAGAATACAGAGTGAGTCGCCAATGCATCAACTTGGCTCACGCGTCATCATCGCCATCCGACGGTTTACCCCGGTACGTATTCGCACCGGTCTGTGTTGGCGAAGCTGAGGCGCAGTTCAACGGGCTGGTTGTTGAACGAGTAGGCCACCCGGTTGATGCGCAGTACGGGGCTGCCTGCGTCGATTTCCAGCAACTTGCCCTGACGTACGCTGCACACAGCGGCGCTCAATCGCTCTGCTGTGCGGATCACGGTGACCTCAAATTTATCTTGGTACATCTGATAGAGCGTTGTGTTGCGGTTCTTGATGACCTCTCGCGTCATGCCAGGAAATAGCGCTGCTGGCAAAAAGATTTCATCGATCGACGCCACATGCCCGCCGAGGCTCAGACGGTTGGTGATGTTAACAAGGGGTGTGCCCAATCGAACGTTCAACTGATCGGCTGCAAACTCGTCAGCAATGGTCATCTTGAAGTTCTGAAAATCAACCTTTGGGTATTCCTTCTGTGCGTTGCGGGGGACGAGGTGAAAGAAGGAGAAGATGTAACGATCCTCAGAGTGCCGAGCGACAAAAGTGCCGCGGCCCTGTTGTCGAACCAGGACACCCGTTACTGTCAGGTCGTCCACTGCTTTTCGCAGCGTTCCCATGCTCACGTGGAAGCGTTCGCACAATTGCCGCTCCGTCGGAAGCGCGTCGCCCGCACGCCACTCTCCCGAGCTGATCGCTTGCAAGATTTGTGTTCGGACCTCCTTGTACAGAGGCACACCGCTTTGAAAGCCACCCTCGATAAGCGTTCTTGTTGCCATTTTGTTCATTCTTTCAGTCAATTGATTCTCTGCCAGTGGGCATTCCGAATCTTATAAGGGAAAACACGGATTCATTTAGTTGTTTGCGGTGGAATAATCACCTTCAAAATACATATAGATGATTCAGTTCATTCAATTGTATTTAGAAATTTAAAGTTCGGCAAGTTAACCCAATTAAGGAGTGGAAGCATGATTCATTTTGTAGTTCACGAGGAAGGCGATTCGGTCGGCACCATCGTGGTTGAGGACGTGAAAGCCAACACAAGCTTGGTCGGTTGGATCATGGAAGAGGATAAGACGCTCAACCTTCCGACCATCAGCGACATTCCAATTGGTCACAAGGTCGCACTGAAAGACTTGGCCACAGGGGACACGGTCATCAAGTACGGCGTCGACATCGGTCGTGTGATTGCACCCATCAAAGCGGGTGAGCACCTTCATGTCCATAACGTGAAGACAAAGCGCTGGTAAGCCAACACCCATTCAGACATCACAAGGAATAACCATGATTGATAAAAACACCCAATTCTTAGGCTACCGCCGCCAAAACGGCGCGGTTGGCGTGCGCAACCACGTCATCATCCTGCCGGTTGATGACATCTCGAATGCCGCTTGTGAAGCCGTTGCGCACAACATCAAGGGCACCATGGCATTGCCACATCCTTACGGCCGCTTGCAGTTTGGTGCTGACCTTGATCTGCACTTCCGTACCCTGATCGGTACCGGCTCTAACCCCAACGTTGCTGCCGTCATCGTGATCGGTATTGAAGAAGGTTGGACCAAGAAAATCGTGGATGGCATCGCGAAAACGGGTAAGCCTGTTCTGGGTTACTCAATTGAGTTGCACGGCGATCACGACACCATCATGCGTGCGTCGCGTGGCGCTCGTGAGTTGGTGCAATACGCCTCTGAAATTCAGCGCGAGCCCTGCAATTTGGCGGACTTGTGGGTCTCGACCAAGTGCGGCGAGTCCGACACCACCTCCGGTTGCGGTGCGAACCCCACCGTCGGGAATGCCTTTGACAAGCTGTACGAAATGGGTAACACCCTTTGTTTCGGTGAAACCACCGAACTGACCGGTGGTGAGCAAATCGTGGCCGCCCGTTGCCGTACCGACCAGGTGCGTGAGGATTTCATGAAGATGTTCAACCGCTACCAAGAGGTTGTGGATCGCCATAAAACGTCAGATCTCTCAGAGTCACAGCCAACCAAGGGCAACATCGCAGGTGGTCTCACCACCATCGAAGAAAAAGCCTTGGGTAACATCCAAAAGATCGGTAAAAAATGCCTGGTCGATGGGGTTTTGGATAAAGCTGAGACGCCGACAGGTCGGGGTCTGTGGTTCATGGACTCATCGTCAGCGGCTGCAGAGATGGTGACGTTGTGTGCCGCCTCGGGCTTCGCGGTTCACTTCTTCCCAACGGGTCAGGGCAACGTGATCGGCAACCCGATTGTTCCCGTGATCAAAATCTGCGCAAACCCCCGCACTGTTCGGACCATGGGTGAGCACGTCGACGTTGATACCTCCGGTCTTTTGCAGCGTGACATGAACATGGATGCGGCCGGCGATGCCCTGCTTGACATGTTGCTACGCACAGCAAACGGTCGGCTGACGGCGGCCGAAGCACTGGGACACCGTGAATTTGTTCTAACGCGTTTGTACGAAAGCGCCTGAGTCGTTTTTGACGACAACCGCAGTAAAGGACTGATCCATGCAAAACACAGATACCTCAAAGGGTCGGATGGCGCTGCTGATCGCGGGCGTTTTATTCGCCATCTTTGTCGCCAATTTGTTTGTCGCTGGAATCTTGCGGCAACCGGCCTTCCTCACGGATGTGTTGGACATGCTGAGTCTCTTTCTGTCGGTTGGCTTTTTCGTTCTAGGAATGGTGCAAAGGGAAGTCGAATCAGAGGCTTAACACCGAAGGCATCCCTCGTACCTACGAAAAAGAGGACTCAGAAGCCTCAAAAACCAGTGTCATCAACCGGTGACTGGACTTTTAAATTAGGAGCAAAAGATGAGTAAAAAATTCGATACTGAAATGGCGCCTGAGGGCCACGTGCCTGTTGACCGCCGCCGCTTTCTAAAGGTCGCTACCACCAGCGGTTTCACCGTTGCAGCCATGGCCGGAACGGCTGGTGCGTTGTTCTCGCCGTCTGCCATCGCCCAAATTCAGCGCGAAGAAGATGACCGCAAGAAAGCTGCGAAGCATGTCATGACCATTGCGACAGCTTATGTTCTGGGCGCATCACGCAGCTACCCGATTCTTCAGCGTCAACTGAAAGAGAATATTCAGAATGCAACGCGTGGAAAAGTCTATGTGCGATTGGCGCCCGCCGGTCAACTGGGCGCTGGTGGTGAACTGCCTAAGAAAGTGCAAGAGGGCACGATTCAAGCGGCGCAACACTCCATCGCTAACTTCGCGCCATTTGCGCCTGTGGTTGACCTGATTAACTTGCCATACTTCTGTGGCTCAAACCAACGCTTCGTCAACTTGGTTAACTCTGATATTTGGAAAAATACAGTTCACCCGCAGGTAGAAGCCAAAGGCTTCAAGCCACTGTTCTACGTGGTGATCGACCCACGTGTTGTTGCCGTGCGTAAAGGCGGCAAAGCGGTTATCACACCAAAGGATCTGGCCGGCGTGAAGTTTCGCGTTCCTGGCTCCGCGATGTTGCAACAGTACTACCGCTTGGTGGGCGCGAACCCCACACCTGTCGCGTGGGGCGAGACACCCTCAGCGATCAAGCAGGGTGTTGCCGACGCGCTCGATCCCTCAGCTGGTGCCTTGCACGTGTTTGGTTTCAAAGACATCCTGAGCCATGTGACCTTCACCCGTGCCGTCCCAGATAGCCAGGTTTATTCCTGTAATTTGGCGTGGTTCAACAGTTTGCCAAAGGACGTCCAAGAGGGCATCGAGTTTGCATCTGAAATCACGGCGCAGCAGAACTTGGCAACAGTGCCAGCGTCACGCAATTACGCGATCGCCGAGTTGGCGGCAGCGGGTGTGCAGTTCCATTCACTCAGCGACAGCCAGCTGGCTGAGTGGGAGGCCGCTGGCGGTTACAAGCGTAAAGAGTGGGATACCTTCCGTATGCAGCTGGCGGGTTCTGCCGACCTGTTCAACAAGATGGAAGCGGCTGCCAATACGCAGAGCCGTTTGTACGTCCACGACGCGTAATCTGACCTGAACCGAGGCCATTCGATGAATAAGTTAAGCGTCTTTCAGCGCGTTGACCGCGATCTTGAAAAGTGGGCACTGCTGTGGTTCTACGCCATGCTGGTGGTGACCATGGCAATCGAGGTGCTCCGCCGAGAGGTGTTTTCTTATTCGTCGATTTGGGGCGAGGAAATCGTCCGTTACGCCTTCATCTATCTTGTATGGATTGGCGCCGCTGCCGCTGTGCGGGAGCGTGCGCACATCCGTATTGATATCTTGTTTGAGTTTTGTTCAAAGCGTGTTCGGGCGTTGCTTTACCTCACCGGTGATTTTGTGATGGTTGCCGTCGCTGTTTTTGCACTGGTCTTGTCTTTCGAGAGCTTGTTGGTGAGCCTGAAATTTGGCTCGGTGTCCCATGGCTTACGACTGCCCATGTCGCTCTTCTTGTGCGCGGTGCCAATTGGTTTTTCACTGATGCTTTACCGCCTGATGCAATCGATTCGCCGCGATCTCGACAACATCAAAAACAACCGTGACACCTACGAGGGTGGCCGACTTTTTGACTAACGATATCCATCGTCAAACCCCGCGCCGAAAGAACATATGCAGTCATTGTTTCCAGGTTTAGAGGCCGAGTCACTGGTACTCGGATGGAGCTTTTATGGCCCCATGCTTCTATTCGTCTTTCTCACCATCATCGGAACACCGATTTGGGCAGGCATTGGGGCCACCTCTCTTGCGCTGCTGATTTGGTCGGAGGCGTTGCCGATGTCATTGTTCGGCGGTGCCCTTTTTGAGGGTATCGATGCCTTTGCGTTGACCGC
>JALQVQ010000097.1 GCA_023260315.1 Burkholderiaceae bacterium | reverse complement strand
ATGACACTGGGTATGCACCACCAACCCAATAACGGGTCCGTCGTGGATATCCAGCGCGCCATTTTCAATCAGCCAACTGTTCACTGCGGTATCAAACCATGCGTAGTAGACGACGTTGTTCACATGGCCGTAAACATCGTTATCTTCCCATCGCGTCTGGATGGGACGGAAGACCCTGAAGTCGGCTCGAGCCATGGGTTGCGGTCGTTTTTCACTCATCTGAACATTATGCAATCAAGCGCTCACAAACCCGCGACCTGCCAGTCTGCGGCCATCCGCTCAGCAATCGCAAACGTCTGAAACTGAACGCGTACCGTGCTGGCAATATCGATCCCATAACCGCCAGCCATCGCGAAGGCCAGCGGCAGATGACGGGCCTTTGCCCATCCCAAAACCGCAAGGTCTCTCGCCTGCATGCCGGCGTCGGTCACCTTGAGGCGCCCGAGCCGATCACCCTCATGGATGTCGGCGCCCGCGAGATAAAGAACCAGATCGGGCGCAAAGCGCGCCTCCAAAACGGCGAGCGCCTGCTCCAGTGCCTCGATGTAGCCCGCGTCGTCCAGACCGTCGGGTAATGGCACATCCAGGTCGCTCGCCTCTTTCCGAAACGGAAAATTTTTATCCCCGTGCAACGACAGGGTAAAAACACTCGTATCACGCTGAAAAATGTGCGCCGTGCCGTTGCCTTGGTGAACATCGCAATCAATGATGGCGACTTGCATCGGTCGAGCGCGCGCGCCCCTTGCTTGCAACCAATCGGCTTGCAAAACGCGCGCCGTCACCGCCATGTCATTGAAGACACAAAAACCGCTCCCCTTATCGGCATACGCGTGGTGCGTGCCCCCGGCGATATTTGCAGCCAAACCGGCCGTCATTGCAACGCGCGCTGCGGCGATACTCGCCCCGACAGAGTGCCGCGCACGCAAGCTCATTTGAGGGGACCACGGAAAGCCAATTTCGCGCTGCGCCGCGGGCGAGAGCGTCCCCTGTGTCACGGCATCAACGTACCCCGGTGTGTGCACCATCGCCAGCTGACCATCGGTTGCCGCCGGAGCCGGCGCCAGATCAACGTTGGGTAACGCAGCCGCAATAGCATCCCGAAGCAGCGCATATTTCTGCATGGGAAAGCGATGCCCAGCTGGCAATTTAAGGACAAAGTCGGTCGCGTAGAAGGCTTTCATGGCCCTTCTTTCACAAAAAAGCAATATTCGAAGGTCCAATAGATCATTGTTTTTATTTGTTATTTAATTCAAAACACAAAATTTCGTCTCTTTTTTGTTGCGGCGCAACAAAAAAGCTTGCGCACGAATCAGATCGCTCTATAATTTGAACTATGTTGCAGCGCAGCAAAGTTGAAATCTAAGGCCAACCCGCCCGATGAAGTCCAGTAGCCGCCCTCAACAACTTGTCGTAAAGACTTTTTTGAACCTTATTGGAGTATCACCATGCTAACCGTTGAACAAATCACTGCTGCACAAAAAGCCAACCTGAACACCATGTTTGGCCTGACTGCGAAAGCCTTCGAAGGCGTTGAAAAATTAATCGAATTGAACATCCAAGCGTCTAAAGCGGCCATGGCCGAGACCGCAGACAAAACGCAAGCGCTGTTGGGCGTGAAAGACGCGCAAGAGCTGTTGGCCATGCAAGCCGCTTTGGTCCAGCCCTTGGCCGAAAAAGCAACCGCCTACAGCCGTCACGTTTACGAAATCGCTGCTGGCACCGCTGCTGAGTTCACCGCAGCTGCTGAAGCCCAGTCTGCTGATACCCAGAAAAAATTCATGACCATCGTTGACGGCGCCTCTAAAAATGCGCCTGCTGGTTCAGAGACCGCTGTTGCCGTGATGAAGTCTGCTGTTGCCGCAGCAAACAATGCCATGGAATCGGTTCAAAAGGCCGTCAAACAAGCGACCGAATTGGCTGAGAACAACATGGCTACCTTGGCTGCCACGGCTGTCTCAAGCACCAAGTCAGCTGCCAAGAAGCGTTAATTTTTTTCAGTGTCTCCTTAGACCCTTTGCTGCGCTAACCCGCAAGCGAATGGTTCTTTAAGCCCAGTGGCCTCGGTCATTGGGCTTTTTTTGTTTTTTGCGCAATCAAGGCACGAAGTCTCGGTAATTCGCGCTGCATGGCCACGCGGCCGGCATCAATCGCTTGTTTGCGTGATTTGAAGTCGGCCGCACCAACACCCGCCAATTGAGGCACCACGATCACATCGGCGGCCGCCAACTCGTGGACGTTCAGTTGTTGTCCCATGATCGAAAATGTTTGCAACATCAAACCTGGGGTGTCGGTCGCCGGGGTCGCCGACGGCGGGCTTGAGATGTTGACCGCAATCACCAGCTCTCCGCCCATCTCGCGGGCAAAGCGGGCGGGTACGGGTGCCACCAAGCCACCGTCAACGTACTCTTTGTCGCCAATTGCGACAGGCATGAAAACACCGGGTACCGCTGAGGACGCACGCACCGCTAAGCCCGTGTTCCCCGAGCGAAATACGATGGGCGCACCAGAGCCCAAGGTTGCAGCAACGACGCCGATGGGCTTGTTGAGGGCTTGCAAAGGGCGCCCCGCCACCTGTTTGTTGATGTAATTGGCGAGCGCTTCGCCGCGGATCATCCCTCGGTTAATGAGCGGGAACATCCAATCGGTGAGCGCCGTCTCGTCCATACCGAGGGCAGCCTTCTCAAGCGCAGCACCCGAAAGGCCGCTGGCATGAAGGGCAGCAACAACGCTACCCGCCGATGTACCGACGATGATGTCAACCGGAATAGCCGCCTCTTCGAGCACCTGTAATACGCCGACATGTGCAAAGCCTCTCGCCGCGCCGCCGCCGAGCGCCAGTGCGATACGAGGCGGTATCGGTTGCGCCGCTGGAGCGGCCACGGGCGGCATAACCTGTACCTCGGCCTCACGTACCGGCGGGGCACTGCAAGCCGCCATCACTAAAACCACCACCAACACCAAGACACCACGAATGAATCGTCTGAACGCGTGCATCCCAAAACCCTCAGGGCAATTAAGAAAGCCGCTACTTTAGCCGTCATCAGCGTTTCGATTACACTTTTCTTGAAACAATGTGACGTTTACGTCAACGTCAATCAAAACCACCCAAAGGAGCTCTCAATGCAGATCGAATCAAATGTCTTTATCGTCACCGGCGGCGCCTCTGGACTGGGTGAAGGCGCGGCGCGCATGCTCGCGGAGAATGGCGCGAAAGTCGTGATCGCAGACATGCAAATTGAAAAAGGCGAAGCCGTCGCAGCAGCGATCGGCGGCCGCTTCATCCGTTGCGACGTCAGCAGCGAATCGGATGCCCAAGCGGTTGTTGCTGCCGCGACTGGGTTGGGGCCGTTGTTTGGCTTGATCAACTGCGCGGGCATCGCCCCCGCCGAAAAAACAGTCGGTAAATCGGGCGCTCACGCCCTCGAGACTTTCGCAACAACAATCCGCGTGAATTTGA
>JALQVQ010000081.1 GCA_023260315.1 Burkholderiaceae bacterium | reverse complement strand
CAACGGAAAGTGAAGCCTCAGCCATGTCTATCGCGACCACGTCGGCACCTTGCCTCGCCCGCCGCGCTTCTGTGCACGGTATTCGCTCAAGGGCTGGCTCTTGATATAGCCGGTATGTGAAAGCGTCACCACCATGTTTTCCGGTGTGATGAGGTCTTCGGTTGCCAGTTCCTGCGCGTTGTATTCGATCTCGCTGCGGCGTTGGCCAACCTTGTTTTGACCAAACTCCAGCTTGATGGCCGTTAACTCTTCACCAACGATCACTGCGACTCGCTCGGGGCGGGCCAGGATGTCAAGGAGGTCGTCGATCTCGGCAATCACGTCCTTGTACTCGTTCACGATCTTGTCTTGCTCAAGGCCAGTCAGGCGTTGCAAGCGCATTTGCAAAATTTCTTGCGCCTGCGTGTCGGACAGACGGTACAAGCCATCCGAACCCATTCCCACTGACTTCAACACGCCATCCGGGCGGTAGTCATCGGCATTGACGGTCGCGCCATCGGCGCGGGTGCGCGTGAGCATCTCTCGAACCAAGCTGCTGTCCCAAGCGCGGCTGAGCAACTCGGCTTTTGCCACGGGGGGTGTCGGTGCGTTCCGAATGATCGCAATGAACTCGTCGATGTTTGCCAACGCAACCGCCAAACCCTCCAGCACATGGCCACGTTCGCGCGCTTTGCGAAGGGTGAAGACGGTACGCCGTGTCACCACTTCTCGGCGGTGCTGCAAGAAAATCTCAACCAAATCCTTCAAGTTACACAGTTTGGGCTGACCGTTGACCAGCGCCACCATGTTCATGCCGAATGTGTCTTGCAGTTGGGTCTGCTTGTACAGGTTGTTGAGCACAACCTCAGGCACCTCGCCACGCTTCAGCTCGATCACCACGCGCATGCCTGATTTGTCTGACTCGTCTTGGATGTGGCTGATACCCTCGATTTTCTTCTCGGTCACCAGCTCGGCGATGCGCTCCAGCAAGGTTTTTTTGTTGACCTGGTAGGGCAACTCGTCAACGATGATCGACTGGCGTTGGCCTTTGTCAATGTCTTCAAAATGGCATTTCGCGCGCATGATCACGCGACCGCGGCCTGTGCGGTAACCGTCTTTGACGCCCGATATACCGTGAATAATTCCGGCCGTTGGGAAGTCTGGGGCGCGGATGATTTCCATCAAATCATCGACCGATGACTCAGGGTTATTGAGCAGGTGCAAGCAAGCATCCACCACCTCGTTGAGGTTGTGGGGTGGGATGTTGGTGGCCATACCCACCGCGATACCCGATGACCCGTTGACCAGTAAGTTGGGCAAGCGCGACGGCAAAACCAAGGGCTCGCGTTCGCTGTTGTCGTAGTTGGGGCCGAAATCAACCGTGTCCTTGTCAATGTCGGCCAGCATTTCATGGGCGATCTTTGCCAAGCGGATCTCGGTGTATCGCATGGCGGCTGCGTTATCGCCATCCACCGAGCCAAAGTTGCCCTGGCCATCAACCAGCATGTGGCGCAAAGAGAAGTCTTGGGCCATGCGAACAATGGTGTCGTACACCGCGGTATCGCCATGTGGGTGGTATTTACCGATGACATCCCCGACGATACGCGCGGACTTTTTATAGGCGCGGTTCCAGTCGTTGTTCAGCTCGTGCATCGCAAACAGGACGCGCCTGTGAACCGGCTTCAGGCCGTCACGCGCATCGGGCAGTGCGCGTCCGACGATCACGCTCATCGCATAGTCGAGGTAGCTGCGGCGCATTTCCTCCTCAAGGCTAATGGGCAGTGTTTCTTTGGCGAACTGAGTCATGTGGTGCTATCTAAATGGACGATATCCAATACATTTTAAGCCCTTAGACACGGTGTTCCCTCCGTTAACTTAAAGGGAGCTGCAAGCGGCCGAATACACACTTTTGGCTTCGTGAGATTTTTGTCACGACGTTACATAATTAGATAACAGTGTTATAAAATTAAACTCCGAGTGCGGCAAAAGCAAAGTTTGCTTAAAATCGTACCGAAGACCCATCGCCTTTCGAAAGAAACCAGTCAACCTCTGCGCC
>JALQVQ010000030.1 GCA_023260315.1 Burkholderiaceae bacterium | reverse complement strand
CTTTTCGTTCAAGTGCGACAGATCAAGCATGATGCGCAGATCGTTGCAGGCACGCACCAACCGTTTGCCGGCATCGGTCAGCCCGTCGCCAGTGTCTGGCCCCGACGGGAAGGCAAACGGCACGCCATGACCAAAGATGGTTGGGCGCGACCACACCGGGCCAAGCGAGCGCAGGCCCATGGCGTGGAAGGCGTAAAGGTTATCCAGATTGGCGTCGATCGCCTCGGCGCCTTCCATATGCATGATGCCCGCGACAATGCCTTGCGACATGCAGGCACGAATTTCGGCCACGGTGGTGCAGATCTTGAACTGACCATTCGAGGCGCGCTGCATCCACAGCATTTGCCGCGCCATCGACATGGCGACTGGCAGAGCCTCGGCTTCGGTGATCAGGTTGCCCAAGGGCAATGCAAAGGGCGGATTTTCCATCTGCGCCATATAGTCGG
Source organism: Burkholderiaceae bacterium (assembly GCA_023260315.1). Lineage (GTDB taxonomy): Bacteria > Pseudomonadota > Gammaproteobacteria > Burkholderiales > Burkholderiaceae_C > RS62. The sequence continues at coordinate 15,457 of JALQVQ010000030.1, read as the reverse complement.
GGGCGTCATGTGACACCGGCGACGGAATATAGATGGCGAAAAACCCCGCAGCATTGGCAGGCCATCCAAGCCCCAAAAACTCAGACCATCCAGACAGGCTGTTGGCACACCAAACACGCCCCGATCCAGCGCCTCATCCGTGTTGTCCCTGAGTTGCTGTTTGGCCGCATCGGGTGTCGCGATTTCAGTGCCTCGCGCTGCACAGTGCGATTCGATTGCAGCACTCAGAGCGGACAACCGTTGACTGTCAACCGGATCACCGCCACTTTGCCAAACATGATTCAACGCCAACTCAGCCAAATAGCGGTTCACGCAGCCTGACGCGTCAGCACCCAACAAAAGGACACGCAGCAAGGCCAGCGGGTTGAACGGGTGAGCCGTGGGTAAGGCCATCGCAACGCCCTGCTGCTTCGCCAACCACAGCACCTGGCGATACGTCCAGTCACGCTTCCCGGGAATTTCAGCGGGTCCCTTTTGTCCGTTCGCCTGCAGCAGTGCCGCAAACAAAATCGGCTTGTAACGTATCGCAACGGAATGCCCTTGCAGCGCGGACGGCAAGGCGTGAAACGCCAAATAGGCGTAGGGCGAAATGGGATCGAAGTAAAAATCGATTTGTCGCATAAAACCCTTCAGAACAGCGCCGCCTCGCGGGCGCGCAAGACGTCCCACATTTGACGCTTTTCGGTGTCCGACAGTTGCCCCCATTTCGCAATTTCAGGCAGGGTTCGCAAACACCCTTCACACATGGCAGGTTGCTGCGCGGCAGCCGGCAAAGTCGTCATGGTGCACACGCCGACACAGGGGGATGGGACGCCGTTTGGCTGCAACCGCTTGGCACGCTCCCATCGCGCGTCCAAAGAGTCGTTGAACGACGGGGCCACTGGCGTTGCATTAACGACAACATCCGCCACAGGCGCGCTGGTGATTTGCTGTAGCTGCGCAGGCGTCAACTCAAAAACAGTGTGTGGATGCCCTGCTGCTGCCCACAAGGTATCGAACCGAAACAAGGTGTTGTCAATGATTGTCGTGAGCCGGGCTGTTGCCCCAACAGGCGACACACCGCCAATCGCAAATCCTGTCTTTTCGCGCACGAAGTCAGCATCGGCACGACCCAGTTTTTGACCCGCTTGACACACCAAAGCCGCGACTTTTTTTTCATCGACACGCTGATCGCCTGACGCGATAACCAACACAGCGCGATCTAAGGGTTTGATTTTAAAAACGATGCTTTTGGCAATCTGCCCAAGTGCAACACCCAGCGCGTCAGCGGCTTGTTGGGCCGTTCGCGCGGCATCGGCAAGGGTAATCGGGGCGTTTGGATGACCGACATTTTGCAGAAATCGCTGCACCCGAATGACAGATTCAGACGATGGCATTGACGCGTTGGTATTCATGGGTGCTCGACTCCTGAATCACGTCACCGCGCGTCGGACAAAGAAAAGGCTACCACCCATAAAAATGAGCACGCCGCCAAAGACTCGATTCTGCAGGACACGCGCCTTCACTGTGCGCAGCAGATGCTGCAATTGTGAGGCGAGGTACGCATAACCATGCATCACAACGCTGTCCACCACATTCATCGTCAGGCACAGAATGAGTAACTGCAGAGCGAGTGATCGATTTGGATCGATGAACTGCGGCAACACCGCGACCATGAAAACGATGCCTTTCGGGTTAGACAGATTGGTTAGCATTCCGGTGAGGATGCGGCGCTTGGTATCCGGCACGAAGGGGGTGAGCCCTTGGGGTAAGCGCTGTTGTAAGGCACTGGGTTCGGGCACATCAACCGCGGGCTCTGCTGTTGGCGCGCGCCATTGTTTGATACCCAGATAAATCAGGTATGCGGCGCCGACGATCTTAATCACCAAAAACGCAGTGGCTGATGCAACCAAAATGGCGCCGACCCCCACCCCGGCTATCAGCAGCACAATGGACAGGCCTATTTGCAAGCCCAGCACCGTTGCAGATGTTTTTTTGACCCCATAGGCCAGTCCGTGCGACATGCACAAAACCGCACCAGACCCCGGTGATAGCGCAATCACCCAAGCTGCGACAAAATACGTAAGCCAAACATGAAAATCCATCACATGAGCATAGCGGAAAATAGGTTTCAAGCATGAACGCGCCCACCCACTCGGCCATAAAAACACACCCGCCATTCACTTTGTCCATGCTGGACTTGGTCGCAGTGCGGGAGGGCAAATCTGTCCGTCACGCATTGGATACCGCACTGGAAACCGCTCAACACGCAGAGCGCCTTGGCTTCACACGGTACTGGCTTGCAGAACATCACAACATGGCGGGTATTGCCAGTTCTGCAACCGCGGTGATGGTCGGGCACATCGCGGGCGGCACAACAAAAATCCGAGTCGGTTCGGGCGGCATCATGCTGCCCAACCACGCGCCTTTGGTGGTCGCTGAAGCATTTGGCACGTTGGCAGAGCTCTACCCCAATCGCATCGACCTGGGCCTTGGTCGGGCGCCAGGAACCGATCGCGTCACCATGCGCGCCTTGCGACGCGATCGGGTTGAGTCTGAGGATGACTTCCCGAACGACGTACAGGAATTACAGCGACTACTGGGTCCCGCCCAGCCAGGCCAGCCCATCGTCGCGATGCCCGGTGCGGGTACGCAGGTGCCCATTTGGCTATTGGGGTCGAGTTTGTACTCGGCTCAATTGGCGGCACAGCTTGGCTTGCCATTTGCATTTGCCTCGCATTTCGCGCCGCGCATGCTGCTGCAAGCGATCCAAATTTATCGGGAGACCTTTCGCCCGAGCGCTCAGTTGGCCGCGCCTTACGTTGCCATCGGTGTGCCACTGGTGGCTGCTCCGACCGATGATGAGGCCACTTATTTGGCAAGCAGCACGCATCAACGGGTACTGGGCATTTTGACGGGACGTCGCGGACAACTGCCCCCGCCCGTCGAGAACTTCCTGCCGCAGCTGGACCATGGTGCACAAGCCGCCATTGCCGACTTTTTGGCAGCAGCGGTCATTGGCGGCCCCGACACTGTCCGCGCAGGACTGCAACGGTTGGCCGAGCTGACCCAAGCCAATGAGCTGGTGCTGGTCAGCGACGTTTATGAGTCGGCGTTGCGGATGCGTGGCTTGGACATCGCTGCTGCCGCAGCGCGTTCGCTCAACGCCGCAGTCGCTCAATAGTGCGGGGGGAGTTCGTCTCGCAGGCTTCTAAAGAGGGCGTCGTTCGATCCCTCGGGGACACGCCGCTTCAAGTCAGTGAGCTGCGCGACCAAACCATCAATCAGACGCTGCTGCTGAATCACAACCTCATTGAGTTGATCCAAAGCATCCTCATTGAAGGCCATTTTGGTCTCTACGTTTTCTAGGCGACTCTCTAGCGCTTGAAACGCGTCGGGTGTGGTCATTGTGGGCTCGTTATAAATGAAAGCCCTATTGTCGACGACGCGCCACGCTAACGCGGCTATTGGGCTGTCGATTCAATCGGCCACTGATGAACCACGCGGCATCGATCAGGTGTTCCAAATCAATGCCTGTTTCAATGCCCATTCCGTGGAGCATGTACACCACGTCCTCCGTGGCGACGTTGCCCGTAGCGCCTTTGGCATAAGGGCACCCCCCTAAGCCCGCAATCGACGTCTCGAAACGGGCGATACCCATCTCCAAACAGGCCAGCGTGTTTGCAAGTGCCTGCCCATAGGTGTCGTGAAAATGACCCGCGACCATTGGCAACTCGTAGTGATCCAATGCCGCTGACATGGCACGCTGGACAGCCAGCGGTGTGCCGATTCCGATCGTGTCTGCGACCGCAATCCGTTGCACCCCGATATCACGCATCAAGGCGGCCACATGGCCCACCTGCCTCGGGGTGACGTCGCCTTCGTAGGGACACCCGACAGCGCAGGAGATGGCGCCGCGGGTCGCCACACCCGCTGCATGTGCGGCAGCGACAACCGGCGCAAAGCGTTCGATTGACGTGGCAATGTCACAGTTAATGTTTCGCTGACTAAACGACTCGCTGGCCGCCCCAAACACCACGACCTCCTGTGCGCCACTTGCCAGCGCACCTTCAAGCCCCTTCATGTTGGGCGTCAAGACACTGATGCAAGCGCCTTCCAACGCGCGCGCTCGCTCGGCCGTTTTCAAACCCATCATGACTTCAGCGGCATCTGCCATCTGTGGTACCCACTTTGGGCTTACAAAACTGGTGGCTTCGATGTGTCGAACACCGGCGTCAAGCAAGCGATCGATGAGTGCCAACTTGTCCGTCGCGGCGATCGGCGCCGGCTCATTTTGAAGGCCATCGCGTGGCCCCACATCGGTGATGTGAACACGACTGGGGAATGTCATGGTGCGTCGCCCTCCAACTGCAACAACGGTTCACCCTCCGCGACCTGCTCGCCGGGCTCAAAGAACAGGGCGGCAACAGTCCCTGACGTTGGCGCCAAAATGGTGTGCTCCATCTTCATGGCCTCCATGACAGCCAGAACAGCGCCCGCTTCAACCACATCGCCCACCGCCACATTGAACGCAACAACCTTTCCGGGCATCGGCGCGGCCAGGCTACCTGCGGCGTGATCACTGGTCACACTCGCACGCAACGGATCGTAGACATTGATCTCAACCGCACCGACATCAAAAAACGCCGTAAGGAGCGCCTCGCCTGCGACCAATCGAAGCGTCTGCCGAGCGCCATCGAGTGTGACCGACCACCGATCTTCAATGATGTGGCGCCACTGAACGGTGTGGGTCATCCCATCCTCAAATGCCAAATGGCCCGGTTGGGTACCGACCCGAAATCGTACCGTCATCGCATGAGGCGACACCAATTGGAGGCGGCGCGCCGGCGCCCCAATGACCTGCCACCCGTCAACAGCCAGCCATGGATGAGCGCCCGACCGCGCCTGCTCTGCGCTGACCTGTGCCACCAGCGCAGCGGCAACACACCATGCGGGTGAGACGTTTACCGGCTGAAAGAGCGCCGCCGACTCACGTGTGATCAGGGCGGTGTCAAGCATGGGTGTCGTAAAGGACGGCGTATTGATGACCGACCGTAAAAATCCCACGTTGTGATGGAGACCGACGACGTGCGTTTCTGCGAGCGCCTGATTCAACTTGGCCAACGCCTGATCGCGGTTATCCGCATGAACAATCAGTTTGGCGATCATGGAGTCGTAAAACGGCGAGATCGCATCCCCTTCCTTCACACCGCTATCCCATCGCACCGCACCAACCGCGAACGATTGGCATTCGGGCAATGCCAAGCGCGTCAGCGTGCCCGTGGCGGGTAGGAATTGTTGGCTGGGGTTTTCAGCACAGATGCGCGCCTCGATCGCGTGTCCGTTCATTTGGATATCTGCTTGTTCACACGGCAAAGGCGCGCCGCTGGCAACCAGCAGCTGCCACGCCACCAAATCGATGCCCGTGACTGCTTCGGTCACGGGATGCTCAACCTGTAAGCGGGTATTCATTTCCATGAAGAAAAAGGCCATCTCACCATTTGGCTTCTGCTCAACGATGAATTCGACCGTCCCCGCGCCAACGTAATTCACCGCGCGCGCGGCCGCAAGCGCGGCGTCACCCATCGCTGCACGCATCTGTGGGGTAAGCCCTGGCGCCGGCGACTCTTCAAGCACCTTTTGGTGACGACGTTGTACCGAGCAATCACGCTCAAACAAATGAACCAGATGGCCGTGGGTGTCGCCAAAAACCTGTATCTCAATGTGCCGAGGACGCTGAACGTATTTTTCAATCAGCACATCGTCGTTTGCAAAGCTGTTGATGGCCTCACGCTGACACGCCTGTAACGCTTCAAAGAAATGCTCTCCAGACTCAACAATGCGCATCCCCTTCCCGCCCCCGCCTGCGCTGGCCTTGATGAGGACGGGGTAGCCAATCGCATCTGCCTGCTTCCGCAAATGTTCTGGCGACTGGTCATCGCCATGGTAGCCAGGCACCAATGGCACACCCGCGTCTGCCATGAGTCGCTTGCTTTGCGCCTTCAATCCCATGGCTTCAATCGCCTCTGGACTGGGACCGATAAAGACAATGCCTGCGGCATCGCACGCGCGCGCAAACGCTGCGTTCTCACTTAAAAAACCATAGCCGGGATGAATCGCTTCAGCGCCTGTGCCCTTCGCCGCATCAAGGATGCGTGACCACTGCAAGTAGCTGTCTTTCGGATCCGCGCCACCGATGTGAATCGCTTCATCGCAGGCAAGGACATGCTTGGCCTTCACATCAGCGTCCGAATAAACCGCGACGGTTTTAATACCCATACGGCGAGAAGTCGCAGCGACGCGGCAAGCAATTTCGCCACGGTTGGCAATCAGTATTTTTTTAAACATAAGCCGTCTTCATTTGCTGGATTGGACCTGCCATGGCGGCGTCGATTTGGTCAGGAATGACTGGACCCCTTGCTTGCCCTCTTCGCTCGCCCGGATGTCAGCGATTCGGCGTGCGGTATCAGCTCGCAAAACCGCCGTTATCTCAGCGCCCCCAACGTCTTTAACGAGTTGTTTGCAGGCCCGCACAGCGCCCGGCGCATTAGCCAAAATCGCGTCCAGCAGATCGCTGATGTGCGCATCTAAATTCGATTCGGTGCAGACGGTGTGGACAAGCCCCATCGCCTTCGCCTCTGTTGCGTCAAAGCGCTCTGCCGTTACAAAGTAACGCGCGGCTACCGACTGCCCCATTGACCGAATCACGTAGGGTGAGATGGTTGCAGGAATCAAACCGAGCTTGGCTTCACTGAGGCAAAAGTGGGCCGAGTCGACCGCAACTCGGATATCGCACGCAGCCGCCAGCCCCACGCCACCCGCATAACAATCGCCTTGAATACGGGCCAAAACGGGCACAGGGCATTGATCAATGACCCAGAGCATATCGGCCAGCGTTTGCGCATCGGCCCGGTTCTCTTCCCATGTGTAATCGGCCATTTGCCGCATCCAGCCGAGATCGGCACCTGCACAAAAAGCTTTCCCTTGAGCACCCAACACGACGGCGCGGGCCTGCCCATCAGCCGCAATGTGCTGGAAGGCGTCGGTCAACTCGTTAATGAGCGTGTCATTGAATGCGTTGCGCACCGCTTCCCGGCTTAAGTTGACGCGCCAAACACCAGGACGCACGGCGTCCCTTGTGGCACTGATTTCTTGGTAGTTATTCATTTGACCCCCTCATCACATCCGGAACACGCCAAAACGGGTGTCAGGGATTGGGGCGTTCATGGCGGCCGCCAAACCCAGCGACAGCACCCGGCGGGTATCGGCGGGATCAATCACACCATCGTCCCACAACCGCGCAGTGGCGTAGTAAGGATGCCCTTGTGTCTCGTATTGATTGCGAATCGGGGCCTTGAACGCCTCTTCTTCGTCCGCTGACCACTCAATGCCTTTAAGACTCAGGCCGTCGCGCTTGACTGTTGCCAACACACTGGCCGCCTGCTCACCCCCCATCACACTGATGCGCGCGTTGGGCCACATCCACAAAAACCGCGGGCTGAATGCACGACCGCACATGCCGTAGTTTCCGGCGCCGAAACTGCCACCAATGATGACGGTCAGTTTGGGCACTTGGGCACACGCCACCGCAGTCACCATCTTGGCACCGTGGCGGGCGATGCCCTCATTCTCGACCTTGCGACCCACCATGAAGCCCGTGATGTTTTGAAGAAATACCAACGGAATTTTGCGCTGGCAACACAGTTCAATGAAGTGAGCACCTTTTTGTGCCGACTCGGAAAACAAGATACCGTTGTTCGCGACAATGCCAACCTGAAAGCCATCGATGTGCGCAAAGCCGCACACCAATGTGCTTCCAAACCGCGCTTTGAACTCATCAAAAGCGCTGCCATCAACGATGCGTGCGATGATCTCGCGCACGTCGAAAGGCTTGCGGGTATCCGTCGGGATCACACCGTAAAGTTCGGATTCGGCATAAATTGGCGGCTCCGCTGCCGCTGCCGCTGGCGCGATCGGCTTCAAATTGAGATTGACCACGGCTTGGCGCGCCAACGCCAGCGCATGGGCATCATCCTGCGCCAAGTGATCGGCCACCCCTGATAACCGGGTATGGACGTCACCACCCCCCAGATCCTCACTGCTCACCACCTCGCCTGTCGCTGCTTTCACCAGAGGCGGCCCCCCCAAAAAGATGGTGCCTTGATTTTTTACGATGATGGTCTCGTCGCTCATGGCAGGCACATAGGCCCCGCCTGCCGTGCAACTACCCATCACAACAGCCACCTGCCCCAAGCCCATGGCACTCATGTTGGCTTGGTTATAAAAAATGCGTCCAAAATGATCACGGTCGGGGAACACCTCGTCTTGTTGCGGCAAATTGGCGCCGCCTGAGTCCACCAAGTAAATGCATGGCAAGTGGTTCTGCTGGGCCACCTCTTGTGCCCGCAGGTGTTTCTTGACGGTCATTGGAAAATAGGTGCCCCCTTTGACGGTCGCGTCGTTACATACCACCATGCATGCAACGCCCTTCACCCGTCCGATACCTGCAATCAGTCCGGCGCTGGGTGCGTCGTCCCCATACATGCCATGCGCCGCCAGAGGTGACAACTCCAAAAAAGGCGAACCCGCGTCAAGGAGCAACTGCACCCGCTCCCGCGGTAACAACTTGCCACGTGCGGTATGTTTGGCGCGGGCGGCCTCACCACCACCGGCCGCCGCACGCGTCAGGTGGGCGCGTAGATCATCGACAAGTGCCTGCATGGCGACGGCATTGCGCCGAAAGTCCTCGGCGCGAACATTCAATTGGCTGGAAATAACGGGCATGGCTCTTTTCTCAACGAGAGGTGACACCTCAGGATAGACGCTCCTCCCAAGTAGCGGAAGCGCAATAAGTTGCATTTTGCGCCAATTACTAGGCAGAATAATGCCATGCCGATACAGACGACCACGCCGCCCGACCCCCGTCGAGAAAAAGCCGTTCGAGCAACGCCCATCGCCTTTGTTAGGGCCATCGTGGCAGCGCTGATACGGCGGAATATAGCCCCCGATGCGCTGCTAGCGATGGCACAAATTACGCCAGAGCAATTAGAGGACACCTCTGGCGTCGTCACAGCCAACCAGTTTGAGTTACTCAGCGAATCCGCAATGAGACAGCTCGATGACGAGGCACTGGGTTGGTTTGAGCGCCGCTTACCTTGGGGCAGCTATGGGCTGCTCGCCAGGGCAGCGATCACATCGCCCAACCTCGGTATGGCGATGCGTCGGTGGTGTCAGCACCACCATTTGTTGACCGACGCTGTCAGCCTCGACTTGCGCACATCCCCCGCAACGCCGTCACAACCGAATCGCGTGATCCTACAGATGTCAAGTCGCGGGATTGACGACAGCGTCGTCGAGTTTTGCACCGTCTCCGTACTGCGCAATTTGTTGGGGTTGTCATCGTGGCTCATTGACTCACGGATTGCGTTACAACAAGTGGAATTTGCGTTCCCTCAGCCGCGCCATGCCAGCGCCTATGCAGTGCTTTTTCCATGCCCGGTTCGCTTTGATGCGCCGACCACCCAACTCGCCTTCGATGCAAGCTACTTGAGCCTGCCCATTCGGCGGGACGCTCAGGCCCTGCAAGGCATGCTGCAGCGGGCATTGCCTTTGACGGTTCGTCACTACCGGCGTGATCGCCGAGTGGTTGAACAGGTCAAGCAATTTTTGGCGCTGGATGAGAACATCCATGCAACGGCACCCGATGTGGCGGCTCGTCTGCATGTTTCGACGCGCAGCCTGTTTCGACAACTTAAGGAAGAAGATGAGTCTTGGCAGCGACTGAAAAGATCGGCAGCCATGAGCCGTGCCACACGCATGCTCCTCGGTAGCCTCTTACCCATCAAACGTGTCGCGGCGGCCAGTGGCTTTCAAAACGAAAAAAGCTTTTCACGCGCCTTCAAAGAGTGGACGGGTCTGAGCCCACAACAATACCGAACAGCTCACCGACATACACTCGAGGGCGCCGCTTGATGACGGCACCTCACACCCCTAAGATCACCCTATGATTCTTGTTATTGGCTCTGCCAACATCGACTTTGTGACACAAGCGCCCGACATACCGCGCGCGGGCGAGACGGTTTTGGGGCGCAGCCTTACCTTGTTTCCAGGTGGAAAAGGCGCCAACCAAGCGGTTGCCTGTGCAAAAGCGGGCGGTGCCGAAACCCATTTTTTATCAGCCATGGGCAGCGACATGTTTGCAGAAACGCTCAAGGGTGCACTGCAAGCAGCAGGGGTTTTCGACCACAGCCTGCCATTGGCGGATGAGCCCACTGGATCGGCCTTCGTCTGCGTGAGCGACCATGGCGAAAATGCCATCACCGTTGTTCCCGGTGCGAATTTCGCACTCACGCCGGAGCGCGCGATACAAGCGGCGCGCCCCTTGCTCGCGAGAGCCGATTGCCGATGGATTCTGCTGCAGTCGGAGATACCCACTGAAACCAACACAGCGCTCGCATCGCTGGCCAAAGCGGCCGGTATCCGCGTGGCGTTGAATGCCGCACCGGCAAACGATTTGCCGGACGCTCTGCTGGCAACGATCGATATCTTAATTGTCAACGCGATTGAGCTGGAGACCATTGTGAGCCAACGCGCGCCGGGGCTTACGACCATCGCCGATCAAATTCGTACCCTCCCAACACCCACGGTCGTCGTGACCCTTGGCGCCGAGGGCTGTTGGCTGAAACAGCCTGACGGCACGCAACAGCGAACACCGGCATTCTCGGTTGATGCCATCGACACCACGGGCGCCGGGGACGCGTTTGCGGGCGCCTTCGTCGCCGCCATTGATCAGGGTGCAACATCGCAAGAGGCTGTTCGATTCGCAAGTGCGGTGGGCGCAATCGCCTGCACAGCGCTGGGCGCACAAAGCAGCACACCCACGCGAGAGGCGGTCGATGCTTTTTTGAGACGTCACGCACCATGAAAGTGCTGTTTGACACCGACCCAGGCGTTGACGATGCCATGGCTCTTTACTACGCATTGGCACATCCCAACTTGGATGTCATGGGCATCACGACAACTTTTGGCAATGTAACGGTTGAACAAGCCACCGAAAATGCCTTGTATTTGTGTGCCATGGCTGGGTTCAACACGCCCGTGGCGTCTGGGGCTTCGCAGCCGATAAACAAACCGGCTGAAGCGCCGCCAGTCCACATTCATGGTCAGGATGGGCTGGGAAATTTGCTTGGGCGGTCACCCCATCATCGCGGCGCGGTCTCCCAAAACGCAGCTGAATTTTTGGTGGAGACCGTCCGCGCGCACCCACATGAGATCACCGTGGTTGCCGTCGGCCCCTTGACCAACATCGCGGCCGCACTGGCCCTAGACAAAGACTGGGCATCACAAGTCAAGCGCTTGGTCATCATGGGCGGTGCGGTTCATGTTCCGGGCAACGTCACGGCCTTTGCAGAAGCCAATATCTGGAATGACCCACACGCCGCAGCAGCGGTGTTTGCGGCCGATTGGCAGGTGGACGTCGTGAGTTTGGATGTGACGCACCAAGTCATCATTCCCGCCAAATTGATCGAATCGCTGGCAACGCATCACACACACCCAGCAATGGATGCCCTGAATCAGGCTGTCAGGTTTTACGCCAATTTTTACAGCCGCCGCCACCCGGACACCGTTGGCCAGATCGGCGGGTGTTTTGGACACGACATTTTGGCGTTCATGGCGCTGACGAACCCTGAGTACTTCCAAACAGAAGCCGCTTCCCTGACGGTTGTTATCGCTGGTGATGAGGCAGGTCGCACCGTTTTTCAGGCATCTGACGGAGGCCCTCACGTGACTTACCGCCGCGTTGACGCCCCCGCTTGCTTAGCAGCATTTGATCGAACGCTGCGTGGCCAATGGTTACGCTAAGCGGCGTCGGCAGCCGCCACATAGAACCAAGCACCCGCCTGCTTGACGAAACGGCTGTTTTCTTCAATCCGGTGGCCGCGCCCGTCTTCGCGAACCCGCGCCACGAAATGAACAGTCCCCTCGACATCCGATTGCATGGCGGTTGACTTGATAACCAGCCCCAACCATTTCGCGCCCGCGTTCAAGTGAATGACTTTGGGGGTGCGTTCTGGCAGCCACGTGGCACGAAGATAAGCCTCATCCATGAGGGTGAAGGCCGTATAGCGCGAACGCATTAGAGATTCAGGATCAGGCGCTGATTGGTCGCCCCGCAGGAAGGGCCCACAACAGTGGTCAAACGGCCTCGGTTGAGGCTTTGATGACGCGTCTAGACGACCACATGGACATTGCAAAACAGACCTCGCTATTTTTTAGCCGCATCGCGCTGGGCTTTTAGCTCGGCCATCGAAATGACGGGCGCACCCTCAGCGACCCACGCCTTAAATCCACCATCAATGTGGGCGACATTCGTCATTCCCATATCTTGAAGCGTTTTTGTCGCCAGTGCGCTGCGCCATCCCGCACCGCAATAAAGCACATACTCTTTTGACTCGTCAGAGAAAACGGGCTTGTAATAAGGCGATGCTGGATCGACCCAAAACTCCAGCATGCCGCGAGGCGCATGGAGCGCACCGACAGCCGTACCCTCGGCGTTCAGCTCACGAATATCGCGAATGTCGACGAGTACCAGCGTGGGGTCTTGCCCCAATCGCGCTTTGATGTCGTCGACGCTATAGGTAACAACCTCAGCCATCGCGCGGTCGACCAGGGTTTTGTATCCAGTTGTAATGGGCATCGGAAACTCCTCTTCAAGATTCAGGTGAGATGGGTGGTCTATTTGCGCCAGAACTGAGAGGTGAACAGCACCAGCACCGACAAGAGCTCAAGACGCCCCAACAACATACCAAATGTGCACACCCATGTCTGAAAATCAGTCAGCCCACCGAAATTACCAGCGGGTCCAACGTCGCCCAAACCTGGACCGATGTTGTTGACACAGGCAACCACCGCTGTGAACGCAGTCACGATGTCCATACCGGAGTAAAGCATCAACATGGTGAGGCTAAGGATGGTGGCACCATAAATTAGCATGAAGGCCATGACGGACATCAAGACTGAATTTGGAATACCCTGCCCCGCCAGATGCACGGGGTTCACCACGCGCGGGTGAATGGTCCGAATCAATTCGCGACGAGCCTGTTTGACCAGCATGATCATCCTGACCATTTTGATACCACCACCGGTCGACCCCGCGCATGAAACGAAACAGCCCAACATGATCAACAGCACCGGCGCAAAAGCAGGCCAAAGCGCATAGTTAACCGACGAATAACCTGTTGTGGTGGCCAACGAAATGATTTGAAATGCCGAGACACGCAATGCCGCCGGGAATGAATCGACCACATCATGGACGGCCAGCAACGTGCTGACCAAGGCGATGCTGACGGCCAGTACGCCGAAGTAGGCCCGAACCTCAACATCCTTCACCAATGTCATCAATGACCGCGTGCGCCAGACGATAAAGTAACGTGCGAAGCTGACACCGGCCAACAGCATAAAGACGATGGCAACCGCCTCAATGCGCGGCGAATCCCAGTACCCTAAACTGGCATCGTGTGATGACATACCACCCAAGCTGACCGTTGTGCTCATGTGCATGAACGCATCAGACCATGACATACCCGCCCATCGATACGCCAAGAAACACGAAAGTGACAAAACAAAGTAAACGCCCCAGAGCCCTCGCGCCGTCTCGGCGATCCGAGGGGTCAGCTTGGCGTCTTTCATGGGGCCCGGTGTCTCCGCCTTGTAGAGCTGGACACCGCCCAGTCCGAGCAGCGGCAGAATCGCCACAACCAAAAGCATGATGCCCAGTCCACCAAACAACTGCAAAAAGCAACGCCAAACATTGATGGCCAGGGGTAAGGTATCCAAACCACTCAGAACGGTCGCACCCGTGGCTGTTAAGCCGCTGACAGCCTCGAAATAGGCGTCGGTCCAATCCATACTGGGTACGCCCAACCACAGCGGCAACGCCGCAAAGGCGGGGAGGACGGCCCACACCAGGTTCACCAACATAAAGCCGTCTTTGGGCATCAACTCACGCCGATGGCTTTGGGTGCGCCACATGACCAGCGCGCCGCAGGTAAAAGTGACGGCAAACGACAGCAGCCAGACTTCTTGCAGCCGGTGTTCGTCACCCCACCACGACCACGCCCATGGTACAAAAAAGGTCACAGAAAAGACCAGCACCACACGCGAGAGCGCCGCAAGAACAGGCATGAAGTTATACATTGCGCAGCTGCTTAACCGAAGAAGGTGGCGGACACTTGAAAGAGCTTTTCAACATCGCGAACAGAACGCTTGTTCGGTATGAAGACGATGACGTGATCGTCCGCCTCGATCACCAGATCGCCAGACGGCATCAATACGCGGGAGTCTGCCCCCGTTCCCCTGACGATGGCGCCGACACTGGTTCCCTTGGGTAACTTGATTTCCCGTAACTTTCGCCCCACCAATTTGGACGTCTTGACATCACCGCGTGCCACACCCTCTAAAACCTCAGCCGCATCGACTACCACGCACATCCCAATCCCTGCGTTAAAGGTCTTGAGCATCTCGCGCGTCTCTATCCCGCCTGTTTCGGCCAACCACTGGAACACGGGTGGCAGACCCCAAGCGCCCAAATCAATCCGCGCGCCAAGCCCCTGAGGCAGGACACGGGGCAGGTTCTCGGTCAAACCACCGCCCGTGATATGGGCCAACCCATGCACCCCGCCTGCGCGGATCGCCTCAAGAATAGGCTTCACATAAAGCCGTGTTGGGGCCAAAAGCGTGGCGCCAAGGCTTGTCTCAGGGGCGAAGGGCGCGGGGTCAGACCATGCCAGACCCGACACATCAACAATGCGGCGCACCAAAGAATAGCCGTTTGAATGCACCCCATCGGAGGCCAAGCCAAGGATCACATCGCCCGCCGTGACATTGGCAGGCAGGCTTGCGCCACGCTCCATCGCGCCAACGGCAAAGCCCGCAAGGTCGAAATCGCCTGCGTCATACATACCAGGCATTTCGGCGGTTTCCCCCCCAACCAAAGCACAGCCCGATTGCGCACAGCCCTCGGCAATCCCTTCGATGATCCGCGCAGCCTGATCCACCGCCAATTTGCCCGTGGCAAAATAGTCAAGGAAGAACAAAGGCTCCGCCCCTTGGCAGACCAGATCATTCACGCACATCGCCACCAGATCAATGCCGATGGTGTCCACCGCGCCCGTATCAATCGCGATGCGCAGCTTGGTGCCAACCCCATCGGTGGCGGCGACCAAAATCGGGTCATGATATCCTGCGGCTTTGAGATCAAACAAAGCCCCAAAACCGCCCAGTCCCGACATCGTCCCCGCCCGCGCAGTCGCGGCAGCGGCTGGTTTGATCCGATCAACAAGCGCATTGCCCGCATCAATATCAACACCCGCTTGGGCATAGGTGAGACTGTTTTTGGGCGCTTGCGCATCTGCGGGCATTGATCGGGCCTTTCCTCAGGGGGCGTGATTTTCCGCCCTGATACCGATCTTCGCAGCCT
>JALQVQ010000312.1 GCA_023260315.1 Burkholderiaceae bacterium | reverse complement strand
GTCAAGTATCACGGCATTGCAAGAAAGAATTATCCAGTAGAGCCCCTAGAGATTGACAACTTATCTCACATTTTCATGCTTGCTCGTGAACAAGGTATTCCATTTTCTTACACCTTGCTTCCAGTTCCTTTCCGCTTGCGCATAGTTATCCCTATTCAATTTCCTGTAGTTCTTAATGCTATCATAGTTTTTTCCTGCTGTCAAGTATTTTCCCTAGTTTTCCATACAAAAAAGCCCACAGTCTGTGGGCTGTTGCGGCTTTTGTCGGGCTTACCAGATGCCCAGCGAGAGTGCGCGCGAGGCGCCTTGGAGGGCCGGGGAAATAGGGCTTGTGATGACCCATGTGGGTATCTTTTCTAGGTAGCCTTTGAAGCGGCCCTTTTCTTCAAATCGCTCACGGAAGGGCGATCGGTCAAAGCGATCTGCCATCCGCGGGATGATGCCGCCGCCGATATAAATGCCGCCACGCGCGCCAAGTATCAGCGCGAGGTTGCCCGCGGCTGTGCCAAGGAAGCCGCAGAACAGGTCGATGGCTTCGTTGGCACGACTGTTCGGCTCTGCCAGTGCGCGTTCCCACACTTGTGCCGGCGTCACGATTTCGCGGGCAGCGCCGCCGTGCAAGTCGCCGAGCGCGTGATACAGATCAACCAAGCCAGTACCCGAAATGATGCGCTCACCGGAGACATGGCCGTAACGCTTTTGCAATTGTTTGATGACGTCGAACTCGACCTGCGTAGTGGCACTGAGCGTCACATGGCCACCCTCACCTGAAATGGGAATCCACTTATTTTGGTAGCCCAATGGCAGCAAGCCCGAGACGCCGAGTCCCGTGCCGGGGCCGATCAAGCCAATGGCCGCGTCGCTCGCCGGTGTTGCGTTGGGGCCGCCGACGCTGCGCTTCGCGTTGTCCGGCAATTGGGTGAGCGCAAGCGCCAGAGCCGTGAAGTCGTTGATCAGCAGCAAGCGCTCAAGCCCCAACTGACAACGCAACTCATTGACAGAAAATCGCCAGTGGTGATTCGTCATGGCGATGGCGTCACCGAACACAGGGTTGGCGATTCCAAAGGCAGCACTGGCCGGTGCCGCGCGTTGGATCAAGTTTAGGTAAGCCGTTGCGGCATCCTTGAGTGAGTCGTATTCGGCGCACGGTAAAACGTGCACGTCCGTGATGGCTGACGCCTCAGATGCTTGCCAGCCAAAGCGCGCATTGGTGCCGCCAATGTCGCCGAGCCAGCGGGGGAACGCTGGCGGCATGGGTTTCGCAGTGTCACGGGAGTCAAACATGGAGCGGTCAAAATTAAAACAGCGGCAAGCATACACGCGATCGCGATGCTGTGCGAATAATTACGGCGTTGACTCCATCGCTTTGGCCATTGTCTTACCCAACTCCACGCCCCATTGGTCAAAGGCATGGACACCCCAAATTGCCGCTTGGCAGAACACCTTGTGCTCGTAGAGTGCAATCAGGGCACCCAAGTGGCGGGGCGTTAACGCGGCCATCCAGAGGACATTGCTTGGCACGTTGCCGGGGAATTGGCGGTGTGGCGTGAGACGCTGAACGTCTGCGTCAGACATCCCCGCTGCTCGCAGGCTATCGGCTGTCGCAGCGGCGTCACGCCCACACGCCAATGCCTGCGCTTGTGCATTGAGGTTGAGCATCACAACGCGGTGGTGTTCAGGCGCAAGGGGTAACTGTGCGGTGGGCGTGTCCTCTGTTTGCACGCCAATGAAATCCACGGGCACCGTGTGCTGCCCTTGATGCAGAAGTTGAAAGTAAGCGTGTTGGCCATCAATGCCCAGACCACCCCAAACGATCGGACCACTGGCCACATCAACAGGCGCACCATCGACCCGCGTCGACTTACCGTTGGACTCCATATCCATTTGCTGAATAAATGACGCGAACCGCTCTAGGCGCCAAGCGTAGGGGGATATGAGGTGTGTCGGGCAATTCAAAAAATTGCGATTCCAAATGCCAAGCAGCGCCAGCGCGAGTGGCATGTTTTGGTCGGGTTGGGCGTTGAGGAAGTGCGCATCCATCGCTTGCGCGCCGGCTAAAAATTCGCGGAACGCCCGCGACCCGATGGCGATGGCCAGTGGCAAACCAATGGCTGACCAGACGGAGTAACGACCACCCACCCAGTCCCAAAAGCCAAAAATATTCTCGGGTCGAACGCCAAATGCCGTCGCTTTGTCGACGGCGGCTGATACCGCGGCGAGGTGGGCGCCCAGTGCGGCCTCTGGCACACCACCATCAAGCAGCCAGCGTCGCGCCGAGTTTGCAAGCGTCAGCGTCTCTTGCGTTGTGAAGGTCTTGGAAGAGACCACCACAAGCGTTGTGGCCGGGTCGAGATGGCGCAACGTGTCATGCAGCGCCCAAGCGTCTGGGTTAGACACAAAGTGCACCGAGACCTGGGTGCTGGCGTTTGCCAGCAGTGCCTGATGCGCCATACGCGGACCGAGGTCGGATCCACCAATACCGAGGTTTACGACGTCCGTTATCGGGCGCCCGCTGTGCCCCTTTGCTTGGCCGCTGTAAAGCGTATCCGCAAAGGCGAGCATCCGTGTGAGTACGGCTTCGACTTGCGCACCAATCGTTGTTCCCCAAGGGGGATTGGGCACACCACCGCCGCGCAGGGCGACGTGCAACACCGCACGACCCTCGGTGGCGTTGATGGCATCACCGCGAGCCATGGCCTTCGCTTGCCCGAGCACGTCCGACTCTGCCGCCAGATCCAATAGCTGAGACCAAATGAGTGGCGTGATTCGTTGGCGTGAAAAGTCCAGATGTAGGTCGGCAGCAGTCAGTTGCATGCGACCTGCTCGGGTGCCGTCGGCTAACAGTTCACGCAAATGAGGCAGCGGCTGGTTGGCAGAATTTTGGAGTGCTTGCCAAGCGGCGCGTGCCTGTGGTGGGACGAATGCGGTCATAAAAATGGGGTGGTGTGATTACTTGCTGGCTTGATCGGTGGCCTCTTGTGCCAACGCGGTGATTGCAGACCAGTCACCCGAGGCGGCAGCGGCTTCGACGATGTTAACGGGTGTCAGCCACGAGCCGCCGACCATTGCCACGTTGGGGAGCGCCAAAAACTCGTTCATGTTGGCCAAAGACACGCCGCCAGTTGGACAAAAACGCATGTCGGGTAAAGGACCCCCCATGGCCTTCAGCATGCCCAGACCTCCCGCCTGTGTGGCTGGAAATAACTTCACCAAGCCATAACCGTGATCGCGGGCCCGCATGACCTCACCAGGTGTCATCACACCGGGCACAAAGGGCAAATTTGCTTTTTGTACCGCTGCAATCAGGCTGTCTGTCATGCCAGGTGAGAGCGCAAAGGTGGCGCCGGCATCGACCACGCGTGCGACATCGTCAAGTGTGGTGACGGTCCCAGCGCCGACACACATCTCAGGCACCGCTTTGGCGACAGCGGCGATGGCGGGTAAGCCCGCTGGGTGACGCAAGGTGATTTCCATGACATCAATGCCACCGGCCAACAAGGCATGTGCCATCGGAATGGCTTGTGCAACGTCGGTGATGACGATGACAGGCACCGTTTTACTTTTAAATTGGGGCAGGGCAGTCATGTGGTTTCTTCGTGTGTGGGTTGATCAGTCGGCGAACAGTGAGCAGGCGCCGCGTTCTGCATCACTGGCATGGCGGCGGAAGTTGGCGAAGAGCTCGCGTCCGCTGCCATGCCCGTTGGCTTCGAGGACGTCAGCCTCGGGCGTTGCGGGCGAGCGCGCATGGAAGACCGCGTCATCAACCAAGACCCTGAGGGTTCCGGCGTTCCCGTCCAGCTCGATCATGTCGCCTGTTTGTACTTTGGCCAAAGGGCCGCCGCTCAGCGCTTCTGGGCTGACGTGAATGGCAGCGGGTACCTTGCCCGACGCGCCAGACATGCGGCCATCAGTGACGAGTGCCACCTTGAATCCTTTGTCCTGAAGGATGCCAAGGCCTGGCGTGAGTTTGTGCAGTTCGGGCATCCCGTTGGCACGTGGTCCCTGAAAACGAACGACTGCAACGAAGTCCTGCGCCAAGCCATCGTTTTTAAACAGGTCAAGTAATTCCTTCTGGCTTGACACGACGATCGCGGGCGCGCGGACAACGCGGTGCTCTGGCTTCACAGCCGATGTTTTAATCACCGAACTACCGAGGTTGCCTTTGAGAACCTTCAAACCGCCATCGGGGGCAAACGGGTTGGCAACGCCTCGCAGCACGGCCGCATCTGCTGATTCAGCGGGGAGCTCGCGCCAGGCCAAGTTCCCGTTGTCCAACCATGGCTCAACCGCATAACGGTGCAGACCTTCGCCCACGATGGTTGCCACATCGTTGTGGAGCAGACCCGCACCGAGCAATTCGCGTATCAGGAAACCCATACCGCCAGCAGCGGCGAAATGATTCACATCGGCTGAGCCGTTGGGATAAATCTTGGTAAGCGATGGCACCACCGTTGCCAAGTCTGAGAAGTCATCCCAGTTGATCACAAGCCCCGCCGCCCGCGCCATGGCAATGATGTGCATGGTGTGGTTGGTTGAGCCGCCAGTCGCCAACAAGCCGACGATGGCATTGACGAAATTTTTGACGGATGCGATCTTCGCCATCGTGATGCGCTCGGCCGCGGGTGTTTGCGCCATCGCGATCGCACGTGCCGTTGCCTCGACGGTTAAGGCGCGTCGGAGATCGGTGCCCGGGTTTACAAACGATGAGCCAGGCAAATGCAGGCCCATGATCTCCATGAGCATCTGGTTGGAGTTGGCGGTGCCGTAGAACGTGCAGGTGCCCGGGCCGTGATACGCGCCGTCCTCAGCTTTCAGCAGGGCGTCGCGCCCGACCAAGCCTTGGGCATATTGCTGCCGAATTTTTGCCTTCTCGTCATTGGTCAAGCCCGACGTCATGGGGCCCGCTGGCACAAAGACCGTCGGCAGATGGCCAAACTGCGCCGCGCCCATAAAAAGGCCAGGCACAATTTTGTCGCAAACGCCCAAGAACAGCGCCGCATCAAACACGTTGTGTGACAGTCCCACAGCAGTTGACATGGCGATCACATCGCGCGAAAACAGCGATAAGTCCATGCTGTCCGTTCCTTGTGTGACGCCATCACACATCGCAGGCGTACCGCCTGCCACTTGGGCGGTTGCGCCCAGTTGTCGTGCCGCTTCACGGATGACGTCCGGTGCCCGTTCGTAGGGCTGGTGAGCCGACAGCATATCGTTGTAAGCCGTGATGATGCCGACGTTTGGCGCCACCTCTGCATGAAGTTTGAGCTTGTCGTTGACTGGCATCGCCGCGAAAGCGTGTGCCATGTTGGCGCATCCCATACCCTTGCGCTGCCTGCCGGTTTGCATCGCAGCGGCGGTCGTTTGATCGTAGCGGTCGCGGCTCGCTTTGCTGCGCGCGGCGATGCGTGCAGTGACTGCGGCCACCATGGCGTTAGGTGCAGGGATATGAATGTGTGGTGTTTTAATCGTTGTCGGATTCATGGCGCGGACACCTCAGTTGGGGAATTCAGTTGTGAAGCCACACCGATACGGTGGGCACATCAGCGGTGTGTCGAAGGACGTGGGAGATGGGGTATTGGTTGGTGGTCTCACGCTTGGCGTCCTCGTAAACCGCATGCTTATCGGCGCCACCACCAATGGCGACGCAAATGGTGTCGCTGTTAAGGATTGCCGCGAGGTTCAGGCTGATGCGCTCGTATGGCGCTGTTTGCGGCGATACGCGCAAGCAACCTGGTTTTGCGCCAAGGTCCATGCCCGTTGCGAGCTGCGGGGCCATCGGGAACAGGGATGCGGTGTGTCCATCGGGTCCCATGCCCAGCACGGCGACGTCGATGCGCCCAATTTTTTGGATGACATCCGATGCGCTCGCTGCGACGGCATCAAAGTCGGGGGCGTCGCTTGCAGGGTCCCAATCGATGAGCGGCGAAAACGTGCTCGATTTGGCGTAATTGCGCAGCAGGTGCGACCTAACGAGCGCGGCATTGCTGTCAGGGTGGTCGTTGGGGACACACCGGTCGTCAATCAGCGTGATGTGAATGGCATGCCAGGGCAGGTCTGTCATGCTCAGGGCTTGAAAAAAAGGGATCGGTGATTTGCCCCCAGAAACAGCCAGTACGGCCGACGTTTGAACCTTTAAAACCTCGCGTAACCGCTCGCTCACATGCGTTGCCAGTGCATCAGCGAGTGCACTGGCGTTGGTTAGACGGTGTTCAGTCAGTTGTGGCACGTCAGGACTCCTCGTACCAGGTGAGGTTGGATCGGGCCATCAACGCCGATGACGCAGCAGGCCCCCATGTGCCTGCGTTGTAGGGACGAGGAGCTTCGCCAGACTGTGCCCATTCGGTCAGAATCGGTTCAACCCAAACCCACGCCGCTTCAAGCTCATCGCGCCGCATGAAGTGCGTTAAGCGACCCTTTATCACGTCGATGAGCAAACGTTCATAGGCTTCCGCACGGCGCTCACTGAAGGCGGACTGGAGGTCAAGGTTCAAATTGACCTGGCGCATGTTCATGCCAGAGCCGGGCTCCTTCGCCATCATTTGCAGTTGGATCGATTCCTCTGGCTGCAACGTGATGACCAGGCGGTTTGGTTTGCTGTTGGCCGCGCCTGAGAAGATAGAAAACGGCATGTCATCAAATTCAATGATGATCTCGGAGCGACGTTCTTGCATCCGCTTACCGGTCCGCAAATAAAACGGAACGTTTGCCCAGCGTGCGTTATTGATATTGGCTTTAAGGGATACAAACGTTTCTGTGCGACTCCCTTTCGGCACATTTTCTTCCGACATATAGCCAGGAACAGATTGGCCACTGATCGAGCCGGCTTGGTATTGCCCGCGCACCGTATCGCGCTTGATGTCGGCGGGTGTCATCGGCCGCAAAGAGCGAAGCACCTTCAGCTTCTCGTCTCGCACGTCGTTAGGGTCAAGGGAGATGGGGGGCTCCATCGCGACGATACAAAGGAGTTGCAACAGGTGGTTCTGAACCATGTCCCGAAGCGCCCCGGTCTGGTCGTAGAAGCCGGCACGGCTGCCAACGCCAACGGTTTCGGCAACGGTAATTTGAACGCTGCGAATATTGGGGCCGCGCCAAATGGGCTCCAGAATGGCATTGCCGAAGCGCAGCACCATCAGGTTTTGTACCGTTTCTTTGCCGAGATAGTGATCGATCCGATAGATCTGACTTTCTCGGAAGTACTGCGCAACCTCATCGTTGATGGCTCGGGCGGACGCAAGGTCATGGCCCAATGGCTTTTCGAGAACGACGCGTGTGCGTTCATCCACCAGATTGACGGCGGTCAGATTGGCGCAAATTTGCGTGAACAGGCTGGGGGCCGTTGCCAAATAAAAAACGCGTTGGGTGTTGGGTTGGCTGATGGCTGCCAAGTTTTCGTAGGCAGCCGGGTTGGTGACATCGACGCTTGCGAAGCTCAGTCGATCGAGGAAGCTTTGCCAAAGGGCATCCGCTGCTGGCGCTTCAGCCAGTGCTTTTTCGATGAAGGGCTTGGCTTTTTCATTGATGAAGGCCAAGTAACCGTCACGGCCCCAGTCTTGGCGGCCGACGCCGATGATTCGGGTATCTGCATCGAGCTTGTCATGCTGATGGGCGCTGAACAGCGCAGGGATGAGTTTGCGGAATGCGAGATCGCCAGCGCCGCCGAAGATGACGATATCTATTGGGCCGTCAGGATGGGTGCCAGTGGGTTGGGTGTCAGAGCGCACGGTCAAACCTCAAAATTAGGGTTGTATGGGATCAATATTGACGCCTGACAGTGTAATTCAGTTACATAGTTTGCGGGTATTCTGGTTACCACTGAGTTACATGCCGTCCCTCCGAACGAGGCACCTGGCCGTTTATCCGAGTGCGCGCTGAACCTCGGCCTTAGACGGTGGCTGGCAGCCCGCACGCGTGCAGTTGATGGCGGCTGCTTGCATCGCCCACTTCAGCGTTTGGGTGACGCGTGCAGCGGCATCACCGTTAATGTTGGCCCAGTCGGCGAGGGTGTTTCCCCAAAACGTATCGCCAGCGCCAACGGTATCCGTGACGTCGACGATGGGAACCGGTGCTTGCGCCGATGCGCCATCGACCTGCAGGTAGGCGCCGTCGGCGCCAAAAGTCAGTGCGATGCGTGAGGCATTGGGAAAGTGCTGAGCCAATTTGCTGGCGTGTGCTGGGTTGACGTCGGTGTAACCCAGTAACGCCAAGTCCTCATCACTCGCCTTGAGCCAGTCTGCCAATTGCGCGATTTCCGATACGGCGGCGGTATAGGCGTCTAGATCAGCCGCCAGTTTGGGTCGTAAATTCACATCGACGCTGATGGTCCAACCCTGCCGCTTGGCCGCTTGAATAATCGCCTTCGTCTTTTCATGCTCGGGCGGCACGAGTAGCAATGACCCCGTGTGCAAGATGCCCGGTGTTTGACCCTCTAGCCAGTCCAAAACGCCCGCCACCGTGTAGCTCCGGTCAGCAATGCCCTCCCGGTAAAAGCCATAGTTGGGCTGACCATCGATGACTTGCACGACGGCAAGAGAGGTTGGCAGTCCGGTGTCGGGCAGGGCGGTTTTCACGCCATCACGGGCCAACGTGGCTTTCAGGCCTTGGCCAAAAGCATCGGTTGAAAATGGGTTGATGAAATAGGTTGTCGTGCCTTGCAACGCCGCGGCACGTGCCAAGTTGTAGGGGCTGCCGCCTTGAAGCGGGCGGAGGGTGCCATCCGATTGCGAGATGCAATCCATCAGGGCTTCGCCCAATACATAAAGCGTTTGTGTCATCGCGGCGTTTGTTAATTAGCGTTTGTTCAATTGACCGCGCCGGAGCACGTCAATCCAAACCGCAATGATAACGACGGCGCCAATGGCCATCATTTGTTTGAATTGCGAAATCTCGAGGAGGTTCATGCCGTTACGAATCATCGTAATGAGGATGGCGCCCAAGAGGCTGCCCCAAATACTGCCGCGGCCCCCGAACAAAGAGGTACCGCCCAAGATGACGGCTGCGATGGCATCCAGCTCAAACATTTGCGCCATCTTGCCGCTGCTTGAATCCATTCGGCCCATCAGCACCAGCGCGGCGAGCGCACAGGACAAACCGCTGATGACGTACACCCCAAGTTTGTAGCGGCGAATGTTGATGCCAACTTGGCGCGCGCCCATTTCGTTTGAGCCCATGGCGTAAACGTAGCGGCCTAATTTCGTGCTGGAGAGGACAAAAGCCATCACAACGAAATAGACCGCTGTGATGATGATTGGCATCGGGATGCCCAAAAACTCACCGTAACCCATGGTTGGGAAGGGCTCAGGCAAGCCCGCCATATCGAAGCCACCCGTTGAGTCAAATGCCAAGCCGCGCCACAGGGTCAAACCACCCAAGGTGACGATGAAGGCGGGAATTCCGACATATGCCACCAGGTAGCCGTTGAAAATGCCGATCGCGGCACCGATGGCCAGTGCCGCCAAAATGGCAAGGCTGGGGTCGATGCCCAACTTCACCATCATGTAGCCGGCGTAGGCGCCGCAAAGCGCGGTGAGCGCGCCAACGGCCAAATCCACACCGCCCGTTAAGATGACGAACGTTTGACCACCCGCCAACAGCGCAACCACTGAGGCTTGAACCAAAATGTTACTCAGATTTCGGGTGCTCAAAAAATAGGGTGATGCAAATGACAGCAGCACACCGAGGACCAAAACGGCGATCAATGCGCCGTACCATTCTTGGCGTGTGATGTTTCTCATGAAGACTCCTGGACGTGAATAACAGAAATTTTTGGTGGTGAAGCTTTAAAGTCGGCTTTCTCATCACCAGCGCAACTGGTGATGAGAAAGCCACCTGCGAGCAGGTGGCCCTTAACAGACAACCGTTGGTTGTCTGAACGGTGATGCGATTACTTGTTCTTCATGAACTGGGCAACGCCTGAGTCTTTTGCAAACGCGTCAACGTTTGAAGGCAAGACCAAGAAGCTGCCTGTGTCGATGCGTGCAGAAACTTTCTTGCCGTTCGCAGCAGCGATGGCGGTCTCAACGCCAACGGCGCCGATTTTCGCCAACATTTGCGCTGCGTTGGCTTGTTGCCAACCGTCTTTCATCATGTCCAAGCCACCGGGTGAGCCGTCAAAGCCAGCAATCTTGATGCTGCCGGCTTTGTAGCCTTGTGACAGCATCGCTGCTTTTGCGCCCAATGCGCCGCCATCCCATGCATTGGCGATGACTTTTGCATTTGGGTTGGCGCGCAAGGCTGCTTCAACACCGTTTTGAGCCATGGTTTGATCCCATGTGGTGGGCACTTCAACGACTTTCACGCCTTTGACGTTTTGGTTCAAACCATCCAAGAAGCCTTGCTTGCGCTCACGGCCTGTTGATTGACCTTGGTCGCCCGTCACGTAGATCACGGTGTCGCCAGACTTCACTTGTGAAGCGGTCCACTTGCCCTGTACGTTTGCCGCCTTGATGTTGTCAGTGGCGACGTAGCTGGTGATGTCGGCACCGCTGATGCCGGTGTCCACAGCAACCACGGGAATGCCGGCCTTCATGGCTTTGGTGATGGCAGGTGCGATACCGGCGCTGTCAACAGGTGCGATGGCGATGGCGCTGACCTTGCGGGTGATCATGTCTTCGACGATCGCCAATTGGCTCGACAGGGCGCCTTTTTCAGCGGCCAGCTGAATGAACTTCACGCCAGCTTTTTTGGCCGCGCCTGCGGCACCACCGTTGATCAGGGTCCAACCTTCGTTGGTATTACCGTTGGTGATGTAAGCGATGGTGGTCTCGGCTTGCGCCATGGCCATGGTGCCGCAAGCGGCTGCGATCAGGGCTAAGCGGCCCAGTGTGCGTTTGATACTCATTGAATGTTCTCCAAATATGTTTGCTTGTGTGTAGCCCGCCAAGTCGGCGAGCGTCGACAGCCTTAAAAGAGGTTTCGCAGTCCCAATGAGCGGGAAATGCACGCCAATTTCTCGACTGTTTTGAATTAAACACCAAAATCTGATTAAATAAACCTAGTAGTTTTACTAATACCGGCAGGTTCTGTTTTCGGGCATTCTTGCGGGCATTGAGAACCACATTCGAGGAATTACGCCCATGTCTGAGCCAACCCCAGTCATCGCCGTCAAAGGCCTAACCAAGCATTACGGTGGCGTGAAGGCCCTAACCGACGCAGAATTTCGATTGAACCCCGGCGAGCACGTTGCCATCGTTGGTGATAACGGCGCGGGTAAAAGTACCTTTGTGCGCCTCATCACGGGCGTCGAGCAGCCGTCGCGCGGCGATATCCTGATGGATGGTCAGACGGTCGCGTTCGATTCCCCGCTCGATGCGCGTGAGCAGGGTGTTGAAACCGTCTTCCAAAATCTAGCCTTGGCAGAGGACCTGGATGTGCCTGCCAACATCTTCATGGGGCGCGAAATCACGCGCCTCAATCTGGGCCCTTTGTCGATCTTGAACCACCGCGCCATGCGCGCGCAGTCGGTGGAAATGCTCAGCACAACCGGCGTGAAGATTCAGGATCTCAGCGAACCGATGCGGGGGATGTCCGGCGGGCAGCGCCAGTGTGTCGCGATCGCTCGGGCGGCAGGCTTCGCGAAGAAGCTAATCATTCTGGACGAGCCAACCGCCGCACTCGGGGTTCAGGAAACCGCACGCGTCGAGGAAATCATCCGTGGGCTGAAGGCGCGCGGCGTTCCTTTGATCATCATCAGCCACAACTTACGCCAGGTATTTGACTTGGTGGATCGAATCTATGTGTTCCGCCAAGGCCGAATCATTTGCAGCCGACTGAAGGCGCAGACCACACCCGAAGAGATCGTTGGGCTGATTACAGGCGCAATCGACCCCGCATCGTTAAAAACAGAAGAAAGTACCGCATGCTAAAAGGCATCGACCCCTTGTTGACACCCGATCTCCTTCGGGCGCTGGCAGCCATGGGCCACAACGAATGGGTGGCGATCGTAGACGCCAACTTCACCGGTGAGCGACTGGCACAACACAGCACGTTCATCCGCCTGCCAGGTATTGACCTCGTGCGTGCAACACAGGCCGTTCTGTCCGTTCTGCCGCTGGCAAACGACGTCCCTGCGCCAGTGGCTTACATGCACCATTGCGGCCAGTCGCCGGACTTCCAAACGCCGGTGCAAAAAGCCGCTGTCGGTGTGGCGGTCAACAATGGCTTGTCCACAAGTGCGGCGCCCCTGACCATCGACACCGCGCCTGATTTGTCGATCGCTGGCGCCCCCGCTACAGGCACCCGCGCGCAGGCCATTGAGCGCTTCGCTTTCTATCAGCAGATGCCTCGGGTGTCGGTGCTGATCCAGACCGGCGAGATGTCGGCGTATGGTAACGTCCTGCTCTGCAAAGGTTTGATAAAGCCGCACTGAGCACGTTGCCATGACTCCGCCAAAAATAACCGTCGATCATCGGGCTGTAAGGGGCTCCAATCACAATGGCATGCGTCAGTTCAATGAGCGCATCGTCCTCCAAGCGATTCGGTTGCATGGACAAATTCCAAAAGCGGATTTGGCGCGCGCCACGCAACTCTCGACACAGACGGTCGCCATCATCGTTAACCGTCTGATGGATGATGGGTTGCTGATAAAACAGCCCCCAATTCGCGGTCGTATTGGCCAGCCCTCCGTCCCGTTGTCCCTGAATCCAGAAGGCGCTTTCGGTATTGGCCTGCAGGTGGGCCGTCGAAATTTAGAGGTTTTGGTGACCAACTT
>JALQVQ010000248.1 GCA_023260315.1 Burkholderiaceae bacterium | reverse complement strand
CCACAATGCCGAAGCGATCTGCAGTACCTTCAATCACATTGTGGTTCAGGCGATTGGCCTCGATGTAAGCCTGAGCCGCTGGCAGCTTGACGTCAAACAAACGTTGCTCTTGCACCAGCGGTGGGTCGGGCCAACGAATGTGTATCCCATCCTTTGGCATATCCACATCAGGCAGGGTGACCTGTACGCGCGCGGGATCAACGATCACCGTTGCACTTGACTCGACGATTTCTTGAATGGTCTTCATGCCCACCCATACGCCGGCAAAGCGGCTGAGGGCGATGGCGTGGATACCGGCATCCAAAATGTCTTGAACCGATGCCGGAAAAAAGACAGGGAAGCCGCAGGCCTGAAAGATCTGATCGCTCTGGTGTGCCACCGTTGAGCTTTTTGAAACATGGTCGTCGCCAGCCACCGCCAGCACCCCACCGAGGGGTGCGGTGCCCGCCATGTTGCTGTGTTTGAAGACATCTGACGACCGGTCAACCCCTGGTCCTTTGCCGTACCAAATGCCAAACACACCGTCGTGCGTTTGCTCAGCCTTTGGCGCAAATGACAACTGCTGGGTGCCCCAAATCGCGGTCGCGGCCAACTCCTCGTTGACGCCTGGCTGAAACACAATGTTCTGTGCATCCAAATGGGGTTTCGCTTTTTGCAGCGCTTGGTCGTAATTGCCAAGCGGTGAGCCGCGATAGCCGCTGATAAAGCCGGCTGTATTGAGGCCCGCCTGCGCGTCGCGCGTACGCTGCAACAATGGCAAGCGAACCAGCGCTTGGACACCACTCATGAACACACGCCCAACAGGCACCGTGTATTTATCCTCTAAGCTCGCGGCTTTCAGGGTCTGGAGCGCTTTCTCGGACAGGGGGGCATTCATGGATAAACCTCTGATAAATCACCGACAAACGGAGCTTAACGCCTAGGCCACAAGACCCACAAGCGCAAAGGTTGCTTTAGGCCACCTGCCAGCTGCGCCGCCTCTTCACCCCAGCCCGTAAAAAAGTCAGCCCGCACAGCGCCCACAATCGCGCCGCCCGTGTCTTGCGCCATCACCAAGCGCGCTGACTTGAACGTGGGGCCCGTCGTGGTCATCCAAACAGGGGTGCCGTAAGGGATGCTTTGACGGTCAACCGCAATTGAGCGCATGGGCGTCAAGGGAACCCCCTGCGCACCTTTCGGCCCTGCTTGTGCATCCATATCGGAAAGATCTTCCTCGCGGAAAAATACCGTTCGCGGGTTGCGCCAAATCATGCGCTGCACCTCCGTCGGATTGGCGGCTGCCCATGCCTTGATGGCGGGCCAAGAGGGGTCGGTAATCGCACCGCTGTCCAACAAACCACGGGCAACACTTTGGTAGGTGTGCCCGTTATGGGCGGCAAACGCCAAGCGAGCCGTCTGAATCCGGCCGTCAGGCTCTTCAATCTCAACACGCCCTGAACCTTGAATTTGCAAAATCAAGGCGTCAATGGGATCGGTCACCCACGCCAGTTCGCGCCCCTCTAAGGCCGCCAAAGCCCTCGGATCAGTCGCCATCTGCTCGCGGGTAAACCACACATCACCGGTTCGCAAGCCGGCGGGCGGGGCGTACAGGGGCGTTTGGCTCTGTGCTGTTTTTAGACGGGTCGCCCGCATCATCGGCTCAAAATAGCCTGTCAATAAACCACGCTCAGCACCGGATTCAGCGACCACTTGGTAGGGCTGCCACGTCCGCATGATCCACTCGTAGCGCTGCGCGTTGTCACCAATGCTGAGCTGGCGAATGGCACCGCATGCCGAGGCCAACGCCGGCGCGGGTCGCTCGCAACTGCGCACCCACGCGCCCCAAAACGCCTCTAAGTCGTCCGTCCCCCAGCCGGGCAGCTGTCGCCACTTAACCGGTGTCCAACGGGACCCCGCCCGCTCGATTGACGCAGGCAAAGGCTGGGCATCATCCCAAACCAAAAGATCTGCGACCGACCCATCGGTTGCGCCCACGGGGACTTGATCACCCGTTGGGGCGGGCGGCTCTGGGGCCTTTGATACCGGCTCGGGCGGCACCGATGCATCCATGACCGGGGCAGGTGTTGGCATAACTGGGGGCGCTTGCGGGGTCAATACCCCACGCAAAGGCGCGCAGCCGGCGACGCTGCCTACAATGGCGACACACACAAACCACCGCACATGGCGCGTGGCCAATGATCTCAACGTAAAAACAGCTTTAGGCAAACGGCATCCCATGGCTTTGTTATTGTTGGAAGCGCTTGGCGCGCTGCTAATTTTTATCTTTATCGTCTGGTGGACCATGTTCTCTGGTCGAAAAAATGGCGAGCCCATCGACCATAACACCACCGAGGATGCGGCAAAACAAGACGCCGAAAACCCACCCAAAGACTGAGCCTTATCAGCCCCCCTTGGACTTCGGAATGCGCTGCTTCATGCGCTCATCGACCTTGACCTCGGTCACCTCCGGCGCGACCCACGACCCCGTCACCTTGAACCCCTTGACAGTCACTTGGTTGATGATGTTGCCCAAAAACTCGTCGGCAAAATAAGTCAACACGCCAATGACGGGATTGGCAGACGCCGCCAACAAGGCGAGCGTGCCCTTGTCAACTTTTGGTACAACCACGACATCGATCAGTTGCGTCTCGGCCTTCATGTCGGCGGTGCCTTCCATCAACACCAGCGCACCCAAGCCTTGCATGGTCAGGTTTTTAGTGGTCACGATGCCGTCGCGAATCGTGGCCGTCCCGCGCAAATCATCAAAAGAAAAGCCCTGCGAAAACACGTCACTGAAATCAAGCGTCAACCGCCGCGGCAGCGACTGCAAACTCAGAACCCCCAACAATTTTGACAACCCGGGGTCGGCCTTAATGAACTGGCCCTTGCGAACATTCACCATCAAGGCCCCGCTCAGGCTGGGCGTATGAAAGCGTGTGGGAGCGCCTTGCCAAGCCATCTCGCCGGTCAACTGCCCCTCGCCACCACGCATCACACCTGGCATGCCAAAGCGTGTAAGTAAGGCCCCGCCGTCACGCAACTGCAAGTCCACATCAAGGTAAGTGCGTCGACCGTTACCCAGTTTCGAGGGCGCCCACTGCCCTGTCGCCTTGAGGGTCGCCTCTGGCATATCCAAGCGAAGTCGCTCAATCAGCCACTCATTCCCCGTTGGTGTTTTGTTGGCGGCCACTTGGCGGTTTTTCGCAACCAGCTCCAACCGCCCCATCTCGCGGCCGTTCATGCTGAAGTCGTCCACCACCACATCTAATGACGGCATGGCCTGGGGCTGGTTACCCAGCAAATCGACCACGTCTTTTGTTTGTGACTCTGCCAGCCGGAGCATCGCCAAACGCACCAACAACGCGCTGCTGGCGTCGGTATCGCCAACGGTCATTTGCACGTACCCGTTAAGCTCATCAGCCAAAATGTTGGCACGCCCGACATTGCGGTCACGGGCGCTTCCCATCACCACACGGTTGAAAACGCGACCCTCAAATGTGAGTGCATCTGCCGCACCCACCACCGTGCTGGGCAAGTAGGCCTGGAACGCATCCAGGACCGAAGGTTCTGCGGGCGCTGTCTTGCCAGTCGCGGCTTTTTGGTTCTGTAGGGGCGGTAATGCGGTGCCTATCCGCACCGGCGTATACCGCTGCGGTTGGTCAAAGACCGCCTGCCACTCATCAACATTGAACGCAGGTAAACGAATATCGGCGGCAACGCCGCTGTCCGGCATGACCAGCGCATCATTGGCCTTGCCCCCCATCGCGTAGGCCCCACGGACCAGATCGGGCTCGACCATCGCCAACTCAACCGCGGTCAACGCCGCCGGCCGCGATTTGTATTCACGCCGAATGTGCGCCCGGGCAATTGGCTCATCAACCGGGCCCAGGGCAAACAACAGGTCTTGCCCTCTGGTCATCCCTTTTGACACGTCTGAAGCCGGTGCCGGGCGCAGGCTCGCATCAAGCACCCAATCAGCGCCCGTGGCTTTGTTCATCGGTGCGGGTAAATCAAGCCGCACCTGCTTGAGCGGTGCGCGCAGGCGAATGCTGACGCCCTCAACGCCAACTTGGTCAACATCAACTGCAAAATTCGCCAGTCCGCTCGCACGCTGCGCTGCCAAAGCGACGCGCCCAAGTGCCGGTGTGCGGGCAACGTCCTCAGCGCGCAAAGCCCCTTTGACGCTCGCGCGCATTTCGGTGGTCCCGTCTGCTTTGATGCGCCATGCGCCGCGACCTTCGACGTCCCCGCCCAGCCAAAGGGCCTTGGCGCGCGCCACATCGACCGATGCATCGGTGAACTGCACGGTCGCCTGCAAACGCTGTAATGGCGGCAGGCCGTCCAATAGGGCCAAGGTCACATTGTTCAGATTCGCCTCGCCGCTCAACTGCACGCCGGCTTTATCGCTGTCAGCCAGCGGGACGGTCACAGCCAAACGAACGGACGCATCCCCCTCACCCCGCCATTTGGTGAGCATGCCATCGGTTTTGACACCCAGCGGCGTTCGGTTGAATTCGGTGAGCCAGACACCCATCGGTCCCGCCGCCTGCATGTTGACGGTGAGTGGGCTGTCACTGGTAAGGTCTGGCCAAACGAGCCGGCTGTCCCGCACCACAATCCCAGGGGCACGTTGGAGGCGTCCGCTGACTTGCGTCAGTTGGACCGCATTGTCTTTGAGCTCAAATTGGCCGTTTAACTGCGCCAAAGCCGGCCAGTCCTGACCCTGACCGAGGTCTCGCGCGTAATCGTAAGTGGCGTTCTCGATTTGTGCCGAAATATCAAAAACGCCGTCCTCTCGGGACTTGAACGGGTAGGCATCCAACGCGCCGTCAAAAACCACAGCAACACCTTTGGCCGTCCCCGACAACACATGCCTTGCCAAATACGCGCGGGCCTCTGGCAGGCGGGCGGGCAGGTAACGCGGCAGCGCTGTCAAAGCCATCTGATCAACGGTCGCACTCAGCCGCAGACGGCCGTTGCTTGACCCGCTGCTGCGCCAGACGGCATCACCCACCACCCGCCCATCTGGGGTCTGTAAGCGCGCCTTCTCTACCGCAACCTGCCACGCCGCGTCAGTTGCCGTTGGGGCCGTCCAGCGCACAGTGGCCTCGCCTGAGGCAACCGATACGGTCGGCTCAACCCATACACCTGGCAGGGTAAGCTGGCCGTCGGCAACCCGCAAAACAGCGGTTCCGCCAGCGGCGGTCGCCTGCCAAGACAACCCCACCCCTTCTCCACCCAGACGTCCCAAATCGGTATCACTCGTCGCCGCTGGCAGAGCGGCCCATGCCAAACCAGACGCCTCGCCTGATGTGGTGAACTGCGTGGTCGTGGCCAAATCACCTGACCAACTCAAAGACGCCTATCCCAAGATCCCTATTTACTAATAGAGTAGCCTCTGATCAGATAGGTCAGTATAGAGCGCAGAACCTCAGAAGGCTCAGTGGAAATCGAGTGCCAATGTTGCTTCACGTACTACCCAAAAAAATAATTCAAAT
>JALQVQ010000178.1 GCA_023260315.1 Burkholderiaceae bacterium | reverse complement strand
TGAAGTGTAACGGCGCGCCTGCCCCTCGATAATTTTCAATTGTCATACGATTTTTCGTTGTGGCAAAGCGAAATAGTAAGAAAAATTCCAGCGGTTTTCTGCGAAGCATAAGTAGAGCGCTCGGAGCTATCTGGCGATGCGCTTGAAAAGTTGGTCATGCACTTATCGGCCGCGGTCCTTGAGCTGGAGTACACGCTCATTCCGCACGGTTTACATGTGGCGGGTCGCCCCCTCAGCGAGGCGCAGCAGATCGACATGCTTTTGGCCATGGCACAGGCCAGTCATGATGTGGCACTCGACCGTAACGCTGTGGCGGCGATGGTCAGCGGGCAGACTCCAGCAAAAGCCCTCGCCACTGCGGGCTTGCCGTCTGACCACTACAGCTTGACAGCGCTCATGGGTCTGGTTGAGCCGTGTGCGCATCTCGCCGTCGACACCGAGGTCAGCGCGCTGCTCCACGCGCTCGATGGGCGCTACGTGCGCCCCGCGCCGGGCGGTGATATTTTGCGTACGCCCGCGGTTCTGCCAACGGGCCGAAACATTCATGGCTTTGACCCCTTCCGCATTCCCAGTGCCCTTGCAGTGCGCGATGGCAAGCAGCAAGCCGATCTACTCATTCAGCGTCACTGCGCCGACGGCACCCCGTTGCCTGAATCGATTGCGATGGTCCTGTGGGGCAGCGACAACTTGAAAAACGAAGGGGCGCCGATTGCGCAGGCACTGGCACTCATGGGCGCCTTGCCGCGCTTCGATAGTTACGGACGGATCGCCGGCGCGACCTTGGTTCCGCTGGAAGAACTGGGTCGTCCGCGCATTGACGTGGTGATGACGCTTTCCGGCATTTTCCGTGACCTTATGCCGCTGCAGATTCGCTTGTTGGCAGACGCCGCGTATCTCGCCGCATCGGCGGATGAACCGCTGGAAATGAACTGGATTCGTAAGCATGCGCTGGCCTATCAGGCCACACATAACTGCTCGTTAGAGACCGCTGCGTTGCGCGTCTACGGTAACGCAGAGGGCGCATATGGCGCCAACGTCAACAATCTGGTTGAGAGCAGTCGCTGGGATCAAGAGGAAGAATTGGCAGAAACCTATAAGCGGCGGAAAGGCTTCGCTTATGGACGAACCGGCCGAGCCGTTCAACACACAGCGCTGCTGCAAAGTGCACTTGCTGATGTGCAGCTGACCTATCAAAACCTCGATTCAGTCGAGTTGGGTGTGACCACGGTTGACAACTACTTTGATACCTTGGGGGGCATCACGCAGGCTGTCAAAGTCGCACGGGGTGGTCAGACGCCACCGGTTTACATCGGTGACCAAACAACAGGCAATGCGGCCGTACGCACACTGGACGAGCAAGTTGCGCTGGAAACACGAACCCGCATGCTTAACCCCAAGTGGTACGAGGGGATGCTTGAGCACGGGTATGAGGGTGTGCGGCAAATCGAGACCCACATGATGAACACGATGGGTTGGTCCGCCACAACGGGTCAGGTTCAGCCCTGGGTCTACAAGCAGTTGTCAGAGACCTTCATGCTCGATCCAGCCATGCGCAACCGCCTGGCGCAATTGAACCCAACAGCTTCCGCGCGTGTTGCCAATCGATTAATTGAGGCTTCCGAGCGCAATTATTGGCAACCCGATGCTGAAACCTTAAATGCCCTTCGCCTTGCAAGCGAAGAACTAGAAGATCGCCTTGAAGGCGTTTTTGAGGGAGTCCATGTATGACGGTTGAAACTTTACCTTTCCCGACGGTGCGTAAAAGCTCGAAATTAGACGGTGAGGGAAGCGTTCAAGTGCAGCTCGACCCCAACGTCAAGATCGGCAACGCCAAGGTGTTTGCGATATACGGCAAGGGGGGTATCGGCAAGAGCACGACCTCCTCAAACCTATCGGCTGCTTTTTCCAAAATGGGTAAACGGGTGCTGCAAATTGGTTGCGATCCCAAGCATGACAGCACGTTCACGTTGACGAAGAAGATGTTGCCAACGGTGATTGATGTGCTTGAGACCGTTGACTTCCACGCTGAGGAGTTGCGTGTTGAGGACTTCGTCTTTGAAGGCTACAACGGTGTGATGTGTGTTGAGGCGGGCGGTCCACCGGCTGGAACAGGCTGTGGGGGCTACGTGGTGGGACAGACCGTCAAGTTACTCAAGGAGCACCATCTCCTAGAGGACACCGACGTCGTGATTTTCGACGTTTTAGGTGACGTGGTGTGTGGCGGCTTTGCCGCACCCTTGCAGCACGCCGACCGCGCAATGATCGTAACGGCCAACGACTTCGACTCTATTTTTGCGATGAACCGAATCGTTCAGGCGATTGGTGCCAAGGCGAAAAACTACAACGTCCGGCTGGGCGGCGTCATTGCCAACCGAAGTGCGGCGACCGACCAGATCGACAAATACAACGATCAGATTGGCCTCAAGCTGGCCGCCCATTTCCCCGACTTGGATGTGATCCGGCGGAGCCGCTTGAAAAAGTCAACGCTTTTTGAAATGGAATATTCGCCCGAGCTTGAGGCTGTCCAAAAAGAGTACATGCGCCTGGCTGCCAACCTCTGGACCGGTGGTGAGAAATACTCAGCGGTACCCATGAAAGACCGCGACATATTTGACCTCCTGGGTTTTGATTAAGCGGGCCTGACATGAACGACATGACCTACGAGCGACGACGCAGCGAAATCGAGCATTACTTTGACCGCACGGCAGTGGCGGCATGGGAAAAGCTGACCTCGGACGCGCCAGTTGGTCGCATTCGTGAGTCGGTGCGCGCGGGCCGCGATCAAATGCGTTCGATGCTTTTGCAATGGCTGGGCGAAGATCTGACGGGTAAGCGTATTTTGGACGCGGGTTGTGGCACAGGTGCTTTGGCCGTTGAAGCGGCGCGGCGCGGTGCAACGGTGGTGGCCATTGACCTCTCCCCGACGCTGGTCGATTTGGCGCGCGAGCGGATGCCCCATGATGTCGCCGACCGCATCACGTTTACCAGTGGTGACATGCTGGCGTCAGCTTTGGGCGAGTTCGATCATGTGGTGGCGATGGACTCCATCATCCACTACCAAACAGAGGATGCTGTTGACGCCCTGTCGCAGTTATCTGAGCGCACGCGTCAATCCATTCTCTTTACCTTTGCGCCGCGTACACCGCTCTTGGCCGCCATGATTTCGGTGGGGCGTTTGTTGCCAAAGCGCGATCGTGCCCCCTGGTTGGAGCCGATGTCAGAGAAACGCATCGCTGACTTGATGGACAGCCACGAAGCCCTTGCTGACTGGGCCAGCGCGCGGACACACCGGGTATCCAGTGGTTTCTATAAGTCGCAAGCGATGGAGTGGGTGCGGATATGAGAGCCAAGACCTTTTCGAAATTCGCCAAGCAGATACCGCTCAGTTGGCTACCGTTCGCGGATGCGGCGAGCGCAGATTTGCCGTGGGCTCGGTTGTTGCGTTTGTCACTGTTCAAGTTCACGATGGGCGTTACCACCGCACTCATGATCGGGACGCTCAACCGCGTCATGATTGTCGAGTTGGGGGTTGCCGCGTGGTTGGTCTCCATGATGTTGGCGCTGCCGTTATTGGTCGCGCCATTTCGCGCCGTGACTGGCTATCGCTCGGACGTGCATGTCTCGGCGTTCGGCTGGCGACGTGTCCCGTACATGTGGGGCGGTACCCTGATTCAGTTTTTGGGTCTGGCGGTCATGCCCTTTGCTTTGTTGGTGTTGTCGGGAGGGGGTGCGGTTGCCGTTCCCTCGTGGGTTGGTCCTGGGGCAGCAGCGATTGCTTTTTTGATGGTCGGTGCAGGGTTGCAAACCTCGCAAACAGCGGGACTTGCATTGGCCACAGACCAAGCCAGTGAGGAAACCCGCCCGCGTGTGGTGACGATGCTCTACACCATGCTCCTGGTGGGCGCCGTGAGTGGCAGTTTGATTTACAGCTATCTGTTGGCTGACTTCACCCCTGAAATATTGGTTCAGGTGGTGCAAGGCACAGCGATGGCTGTTTTGGTGTTGAACGCCATTGCTTTGTGGAAGCAAGAGGCGCGCAACCCACAACGTGTCGCCGCGATGCGCGCCGAGGTTCGTCGCCCCTTTAAAGATGCTTGGGCTGACTTCGTCGCGTTGCCGCAAGCCAAGCGGTTTTTGTTTGCGACGGCACTCGGAACCATGGCCTTTCACATGCAAGACATTGTGTTGGAGCCATATGGTGGCGAAATACTGCACCTCAGTGTCGGCGCGACCAGCGCATTGACGGCGATGCTCGCCACAGGCGGGTTGATGGGTTTTTATGTCGCGGGGCGACAGTTGGCCAAGCAGGTGGATCCGATGCGAGTGGCCGCATACGGTTTGTTGGTTGCATTGCCAGCTTTCTCAGCGGTCATTTTCTCCGCACCGATGGCAGCCGGTTGGCTGTTCCGGTTGGGAGCCCTTGGTATCGGCCTGGGTGGCGGCCTGTTCGCTGTGGGCACCCTGTTCACTGCGATGCGGATCGAAAAGGCCTATGTCGGCCTTGCCCTGGGTGCCTGGGGTGCCGTGCAGTCAGCCTCTGCTGGGATTGCGATGTTCTTGGGTGGTGCGTTACGCGACACCATGACCAGCGTGACCACACAGGGCGTTTTGGGGACGGCACTCACGGACCCATCCGTCGCTTACAGCATGGTTTACCACCTCGAGATGCTGTTGCTCTTCCTGACACTTGTGGCGGTTGGCCCCCTCGTTAAGCGCCGCCCATTTTCTGCTTTCCACCCCGCTCAGCCCCTCGGTTTAACCGAGTCACGCATTTAGTTTTTTACAAGGAGAAGTCGCTATGCAAACCGTTGGAAACATAACCGGCTACATCGATGTGGCGCAACTGCTGTTGTATGTGTTTTGGATCTTTTTCGCCGGTCTGATTTATTACCTCGCGCGCGAAAGCCACCGCGAGGGCTACCCCATGGAGTCGAGCAGCAACAGCCGAGTCGTGGTTAAGGGATTCCCGATCCCTGAGCCAAAGACCTTCCTGTTGGAGGGCGGGCGCAAAGTCACAGTACCTGATTTGTCTCGTGGTGAGCCTGATTACCAAGCCGTTGCCACCGGTAGCAGCTCGGGTGATCCCATTGAGCCGTCAGGTAACCCCATGTTGGCAAGCGTCGGGCCAGGTGCCTACACAACGCGTGAGGATGTGCCTGAAATGTCATCACACGGCACGCCACTGCTCCAGCCCTTGCGACTGGCAACCGACTACAGTGTCGCGCCGCAGGATGTTGACCCTCGTGGTCTACCCGTGATGGCCGGTGATGGCAAGCAGGGCGGTACGGTGCGTGACATCTGGATTGACTCAGCCGAGATGATGTTCCGTTATCTCGAGGTCGAGGTTGCGGGCGGTCGCCATGTCCTTCTGCCCATGAACTTTGCACTCATTCGTCGCAATCAAATTGAGGTCGAGTCGGTCTACGCCCGCCATTTCGCTGAGGTGCCCGCGCTCAAACACCCCGACCAGATTACCAAGTTGGAAGAAGAAAAAATCAGTGCCTTCTACGGTGCAGGGACCTTCTACGCAGACCCCAAGCGTACGGAACCGTTGATTTAAAAAAACGTTGAGGAATGACTATGCCAATCGAGAACTTGGGTCACGAACACGAATTTGAGCCGCAGTATGGGTTGCCCGAACGCCTGCCGCCAAATGAGTATTTAGTCTGGCAAGGATCCCCTGATGTCGGCATGCTCGCGACATCGGCCTTTCACATCAGGAAGCTGGCGATCTACTTTGTTGGGCTGGCCGTCCTTTGCGTCTGGTTGGCAGTGCAAAAAGGTGCGGACGTGATGGGCTTGGTTGATGCCGTTAAGTGGGTTCTCCCGCTCGGCATCATCACGCTATTAACGGTCTGGTGGCTGGCCTACATGACC
Source organism: Burkholderiaceae bacterium (assembly GCA_023260315.1). GTDB lineage: Bacteria > Pseudomonadota > Gammaproteobacteria > Burkholderiales > Burkholderiaceae_C > RS62. The sequence goes on along the minus strand of JALQVQ010000178.1, from coordinate 2,344 downwards.
GCTCGGACGACGGTTTACACGATCACCAATCGGCGGGTGGTTTTGCGTGTGGGGATTGTGTTGACCGTGACCTTTAACCTGCCCTTGCCTCAAATCGCCTCGGCTGACATACGGAAACTTGACGATGGTTTTGGTGACATCACCTTGGCGCTCAAGGGCGCGGACCGCATCGCTTGGATTCACCTTTGGCCCAGCGTGCGTGCGTGGCGTATTCGCAAGCCGGAGCCAACTCTGCGCGCCATTCCAGACGCGCAAGCGGTCGCTGCGAAGTTGAGGGACGCATGGACACACAACACAGGCATGGCTGCAAACGCCACCACCGAGCAGGGCAATTCCACGCGCGGCGTTCCTGGTTTTCAAGTGAGCCCAACATGAGTCATACCCAAACCAACACCGCTCAAAAGCCATTGGCGCCGGATACCTTTCCGCGCTTCATTTTGTATTTTGCTGCGGCCATGATTGCCCTTTCATTGCTGTCCGTTGGTTTGGTACGTATTACTGGGAATGGCCCCGACCAAATCGCAGCGAAGCCCGTGGCTCAGCGCGCGCTCATTTTCAAAGACGATGCGAGCGGCGGTGTCAGGGTCATCGATGGTCAGTCTGGCGCCACCTTGGCCGTTCTTCAGGGCGAGCAGGGCTTTGTTCGGGGCGCGCTTCGCGCGCTGACCCGCGAACGATACGCGCGGGGTATTGGGTCGGATCAGCCGTTTGAGCTGATCGCGCGGGCGGGTGGGGACCTGACGCTATTTGATCCCCGAACGGGTCAGCGCGTTGAATTGGCCTCCTTTGGGCCCACCAATGCGGGGGAGTTTGGGCGCTTCCTCACAGGACAGGCGACGCCGTAAACCTTTGATTTTTGTGAACGCGAGATAAACGGAGAAAACAATCATGCAAGCAACGACTGCCATTGACAGTGCCGAAAAAGCATCCCAAAAAGCAGTGGAAAGCACCATGCTGAGCCCCCGGTTTTACACAACCGACTTTGATGCAATGGATCGGCTCGACATGTCGCCGGTACGCGCTGATTGGGACAAGATGATGGCGGAGTACGAGGGTGATAACAACCATGATCACTTTCAGCGCGACGAGCAATTCGGGGTTGAGCTCGCGGAACGTTTCGAACAGGTTCGGCCAGAGATGCGCCAGGAGTTTTTGGATTTCTTAATTTCGTCGCTCACCTCTGAGTTCTCCGGATGCATCCTTTACAACGAAATTTTTAAAAACGTAAAGAACCCCGACATCAAGCAATTGATGCGCTACATGGCGCGCGATGAGTCACGCCATGCCAGTTTCTTGAATCAGTCACTCAAGGACTTTGGTCTGGGGATTGATTTGGGTAATTTGAAGCGTACCAAGGCGTACACCTACTTCAAGCCGAAATACATTTTCTACGCGACCTACCTGTCCGAGAAAATCGGCTACGCCCGCTACATCAGCATTTATCGGCAACTCGAACGCCATCCCGAGAAGCGATTTCATCCGATTTTCCGATGGTTCGAGCGGTGGTGTAACGATGAGTTCCGTCATGGCGAGTCGTTCGCCTTGATCATGCGGGCACACCCCCATCTGCTTCAGGGTGCCAACGTGTATTGGATTCGCTTCTTCTTGGTTGCCGTGTATGCAACGATGTATGTGCGTGATCACTGTCGCCCCATGCTCCATGAAGAGATGGGATTGGACTCAACGGCCTATGACTACGAGGTCTTCCGTATCACAAACGAGATCACCAAGCAGGTTTTCCCGGTCAGTTTGGATATCGACAATCCGGCGTTTAAAGCCTGTATGTCGCGCCTGTTTTTTGTCCAACAACAAATGGATGCCGCGAAAGCACGCGGCGGTTTGCTGGGTTGGATGCAACGGGGCCGTTGGGCGGTATCGGGTGCGCTGACGTTTGCGCGACTTTATCTTCTGCCAGTCAATCACCATGCGCTTCCAGAAGAGGTTCGTATGGCACCCGCGTGGTAGGCGGCGCATTCGCCATGATTGAAAGCCTTTGATGACCGATGTGAGCATTGCCCTCGGATTTGCAATTTTCACCTGGTGGTTTAGCACTGGGATTGTGATTCTGCTCAATCGCATGTCAAAGACGGCGATCGTGATGAGCTTATTCATCTCATCACTTTTGTGTGCCGGTGCCTTGATTGGTTTGGCCCACACCGCGGATCAAACCACGGTCACTGCCAGCTACTGTGCATTCACGTGTGCCTTATTGGCATGGGGTTGGAACGAACTGACATTCCTGACGGGTTGGATCACAGGGCCACAAAAGACGGCAATGGCTGCGGATACCGCAGGGTGGTCCCGCTTTTGGACATCCATGAAAGCGGTGGTGTGGCACGAGTTG